>JBEDUI010000253.1:0-16012 GCA_040414495.1 Mycobacteriales bacterium | reverse complement strand
TCGTATTGCGGGTACTGGTTGATGAAAGCGCGCACGACCGGACAGATGACGGTGATCCTCGTGCCGGTGCGGCGGATGTCCTCCAGTGTCGCGCCGATGAGCTCTGTCGCGACGCCGTGGCGCCGATACTCCTGTTCCACTTCCGTTGACAGCAAGGCAATACGCTTGCCGACGAACTTGTAGTCCAGATGCCCGACCTGCGCTGAATTGATCCATGCGACGTACCGATGCTGGTCGGGCAGGTGCTGCACGACCACGTCGTAATCCGAGTGCGCTACAACATCCGATTCCGCGACCGCGGTACCTTCATCCAACCATTCGCTGTAGTCCGAAACCGGAAATGCCTGCCGGCGCCCGGACTGAGACTCGTCGTACGGCCTGGTCATCAGCGTGCTGCTCCCCTGGTGATACTGAAGACGTCCACGAGACGCCTACCTGCCTCACGCAAGCGTACTAAATAGTCCAGTCTTGGCAAGCGTCGTGACGAGCATTGTCCAGCTGTTCTTGGCGGGGATGTATCTTCCGCCACGACAAAGTTCTAGATGAGATGGCCGCGTAGTGGACTGTGAGGTCCGCTCGAACGAATAAGTGGACATTTACCTACTCAGCTTCGGCTGAGGTCCGAATGAGGTTCGTCATGATTACTGACCGCGCTAGCCGTCTCCGGCCGTGTCGTCCGCGGGTTGCGAGCGGCAATGACGGTGAACAGGGTCGCGACGAGGGCAAGTCCGCCGTATCCAAGGGCGATCTGCGGCAGCGAGAAGGTGGTGGAAAGCTGACCGGCGATGAGGGCAGGGATTGTGGCGCCGCTGTAGCTCAGGAGATAGATCACGCTGAATGTCGGCGCCCGGTCGGCCAGGGTGCTGCCGTGCAGCAGACCTCGGGTGGCGGCGCTGATCGCGATGCCTTGCGCGGCGCCGGCGACGATGGTCGCGGCGACGAACAACGCCAGTGTGCCGGTGGTAATCGCGGTGATGATGGCGGTCATTCCGGTCAGAAACACGGTCATACCGATGCGTTGGGCCGCCGCTGGTGTGAAGCGGCCGCCGAGAGGAGCGCCCAGAGCGCTGGGACCCATGTAGGAAGCGAACACCAAGCCGAGGACGAGCGTGCTGCGGGTGTGGAGTTGATCTTCGACTAACGCCGGCACGAAAGCTTGGTAGAAGGCGCCGGCCGCCCAAGTGGCCAGGAACACCGCCGCCGCGACCGGAAGCAGGTGCCTGACCCGGGCCGGTACGCCGACCCGGGGTCGCAGTGATCGCCAAGCACCCGGCGTCGGGCTGGCGGTTTCCGGGCTGATGGCGATGAGCGCGGCAGACAGCAACAGGAGGCCGATGACCATCAAGTAGATGAGATCTCGTGGCCAGGGACCGAACTGGACCAGGGCGCCGGAGGCAATAGCGCCGACGGCGAGGCCGAGCATGACCGTTTGACTGGAGGCGACAGAAGCCAACCACGCCGGCCTGGCCGGTGCCGCATCAACGATGTATGAGGTGAGGCTGCTGCTGGCCAGCCCGGCACCGAGGCCCATCAACAGCCGACCGGCAATCAGAATGCCGATATCGTGCACGTTCAACAGCACCAGACAACCCAGCAGGAGCAGGCCGAGGCTGGCGATCGAGGTGGGCCGTCGGCCCACATGACTCGACAGTCGCCCCAGCACCAACAGTGTGATGAGCGTGGCGGCGGAGTAGGCGACGACGGTTTCCGAGATGCCGGCATTGGTAAACCCGTCCTCGGCCCGGTAAATGTTGAACAGCGGAATCGTCGAGCCCACCGCGGCGAACGAGGCCACCAGAGAAACCACCGCGGATATGAAAGCTAGCCGGAGCGTTCTGTCTCGGCTGACCTGGTTGGTCGCTGATGCCACGGGCCGCGCCTCTCTCTTGTTCTGAACTATGCCGCCGCGAAATGGGCTGAACGCAGGCTTCGTACGTATTCGGCCTCACCGGGGCAGCCGGAGACCGAGCGAGCGCGCTCGGTTCGTTGTCTTGTCGGCGCCGCTTGTTCTTGGATGTGCCGAATTCTTTTAGGGGCGAACGCGGATGACGGTCTTTCCCTTAACCCGCTCGGTCGGATTGAACGCGGAAACGGCATCGTCGAGGGGCGCGATGGTGCCGATATTCGTCCGCAATCGTCCGTCCCGAACCCGCTGGGCGACCTCACTCAGTTGGGCGCGATCGGACACGACGACGAAGTCGACGGCCAAGCCATCGGCGGGCCGCGCCTCCGGCGGGCCAGTGACGGTCACCAGTGTTCCGCCGGCGCGAATCAGGCCCGCGGACCGCCGCTGGATATCGCCGCCGAGGACATCGAATACCAGATCGACTCCGCCGATATCGTCCAGAGCGTCGTTATCGAGGTCGATGAACTCGTGGGCGCCGAAGTCGAGCGCCGTGTGACGGCCCGCGGCGTGTCCGGTGCCGATGACGTAGGCGCCGGCTTCACGCGCGAGCTGGCTTGCCATCGATCCGACTGCGCCGGCCGCCCCGTGTACGAGAACGCTCTGGCCGGCCTGAACATGGCCGTGGTCGAACAGACCTTGCCACGTGGTCAAACCCGTCATCGCGACGCCCGCGCCCGTCGTGAAGTCGACGTCGCCCGGCAGCGGGGCGAGATTTCGCGCCTCGACGACTGTGTACTCCGCCAGCGTGCCATCGCGAGTCCAGTCCGTCAGGCCGAACACCCGCTGGCCCAGCGACAACCCCGCCGTGCCATAGCTGAGCGCACTGACCACCCCGGCCACCTCGTGCCCGGGAATCGACGGCGTCCGGTCTTGGCCGAGCCGGTCGATCCAGGTCGAGGGCCATTCCAGCTCATTCCCGGTGAATCCCGATGCATGAACTTCAACGACGACATCGCCGTAGTTCGCGGCATCGAGGCTGGCGAGCCTCGCGACGTCTGGATCGGGCCGCTCGGCCAGCTTCATCCCAGCCGTTCCCGCGGCTCGGTCCGTCACCACGATCGCCTTCATCTGAATACCTCTCCGCAAAGTCACGCATTCTGGGTCCGCGTTACGTTCCGCGCTAGCAGCGTCAGCCTCGTTGCGAAGGTCTAGCGAGCGTCCCGGATTTCGTTACGAACCAACGCGGATGATCGTCTTTCCCTTGGCCCGCTCGGTCGGATTGAACGCGGCAACGGCGTCATCGAGGGTCGCGACGTTGCCGATGACGGTCCGCAGCCGTCCGTCCCGTACCCGTTGGACGATCTCGCCCAGTTGGGCGCGATCGGATTCGACAACGAAGTCGATCGCCAGGCCGTCCGCGGGCCTGGCCTCCGGCGGCCCAGCGATCGTCACCAGCGTTCCGCCGGCTCGAACCAGACCCGCCGACCGCTTCCCGATGGCACCGCCGATCACGTCGAATACCAGATCGACGCCGCCAAGATCGTCCAGTGAGTTGTTGTCGAGGTCGACGAACTCCTTCGCACCGAAATCGAGAGCCGCCTGACGGTCGTCGGCGCGCCCGGTACCGATGACGTACGCACCGAACTCACGAGCGAGCTGGGTCACCATCGATCCGACTCCGCCGGCCGCTCCGTGCACGAGGACGCTCTGCCCCGCCTGAAGACGGCCGTGCGCGAACAGCCCCTGCCACGCGGTCAAACCCGAGATCGGCAGGCTCGCGCCCACCGTGAAGTCGACGTCGCCGGGCAGCGGGGCGAGATTACGCGCCTCGACGGCCGCGTACTCCGCCAGCGTGCCGTCCCGGGTCCAGTCCGTCAGGCCGAAGACCCGCTGTCCCACCGACAGCCCACTCGTGCCGTATCCAAGTGCGCTGACCACTCCGGCCAACTCGTGGCCGGGGATCGACGGTGTTCGGTCCCGGTCGAGGCGATCGGTCCAGGTTGAGGGCCACGTCAGCTCCCCCGGCGTGAATCCCGACGCATGAACCTCAACGAGGACATCGTTTATCGCCGGTTTCGGCTCGGGACGCTCCGCCAGCGTCATCCCGGCCGTTCCCGCGGCCTGATCCGTCACCACGATCGCCTTCATTCGGCACCTCCCCGCATCCGGTCCTGGCCGCACACTCTACGGACGTTTCCATGGACTATATCGTCCATTGTGATTTCGCGACAGAGAGCGCTTGGTCAGACGAGGACGTACCGTCACGACTGCCAAGCACGCTGACACTCCGAGTCACTGATGGCCGGCGAAGCCTCGCCGATAGTCGACGACCCGCGCGGGTGCGGGCCGAACTGCAGGCGGTTGGCAAACTTCCTCTAAGGTCGTTTCAGCGGAATCGGCCGATTTAATGGACGCAGGAGTCCATTCTTCCGGCGGTTCGCGGTGTCGATGAACGCCCGGTTCTTTGTGTTCGCGGTAGCCTGGACAGGTGACTTCGAGTGGTTCCAGGGCAGAAACCCGGCGTCTGACGGCGCGCGGGATTGCGACACGTGCCCGCATCGTGGACGCGGCCGCCCAGCTGATGGCCACCCGCGGCGTCGCCGCGACCACTTTGGACGATGTCCGCGCGGCGAGCGGGACAAGCAAGTCACAGCTATACCACCATTTCGAAGACAAGGACGCTCTGGTCCACGCCGTGGTGCAGCAGCAAGGCGAGCAAACCCTCGAGCTGAACGCCCGGGGTTTGTCGCGGCTGAACTCGATACGTGGGTTGGAACTGTGGCGCAACGCGGTTCTGCAGAAGGTGACGATCCGCAACGGCGCCTACGGGTGCGAGTTGGGGTCGTTGGCTGCCGAGCTGTCCGATGTCGATGAAGATGCCCGGGTCATGCTGGCGAACATGTTCCAGACCTGGGAACAGCTGTTCATCGATGGCTTCGAACGGATGCAACAAAGCGGCGTCTTGCGCGAGGACGCGGAGCCGGCCCGGCTCGCGACTGCCGTGATTGCCGCCCTGCAAGGCGGTTATCTGTTGGCCCAGACCGCACATGCCGTAGAGCCGATGCGAGTCGCGCTCGATATGGCCCTGGACTACGTCCGGTCGTTCCAAACCAGCGCAGCTGGGGCGGCGCCGAAGAAGCGCAGGGTGCCCCAGAAGCGGACGAAAACCGCCTGAGCCGCCCCGCTCTATCCGGCACCCCCGTCCACCACGCGGTTCAATAGCCTGTCGCAACTCGAGGTGGATCGAGGGCCACACCAACGAATCCACCACCATCAGCGTGAACGCTGTTCGTATCGCTCCGTTCCGTATCTCAGTCTCTCGGCGGCAGCACCCTCATGGCCTGGGCGTGGCCGCCGTGTCTCCGACCGTGATTGATGATTGTGGCGCGGCCGCTCCCTTCGCTCCAGCAACACAAGATTGATCGAACTTAAACAGGACTCTAGCGTCCAGTATCGAAGCTGTCGACTGCCGCTCCGAGTTGCCGCGAGGTCAAGGGCTTGGCAAGGACGATCCCGAGTCGTGGCGTGTCTCACCGACTTCATACGATGGGGTCGTGAATGGCCTATATGGTCCCATCCAGAGACCACGAGCAGAGCAGTTCCACCAAGGACGAGAATCCGGTCAGCGCCCGACCACCTTGACCGGGCGCCGCAGCGTATGACTCCTCAACAGGACGCACCGGCCGCGTCCATCGATGGCCGGCATCGAGGATGGGCCAGGCTTGAGGTCAGCCAACACGAGAGGTTGGCGAGGGTCGAGTCGCTTCGATCGCTCGCGCGGTGGGGCGCGGAGCTGAAGAAGCACCAGGATGTACCAGTAGGTCTCAGCGTGGTTGATCGTCAACCGGTCGGCCAGCCGAGCCAAACGTCGGTTCCGGTGCGCGGAGACTTCGCCAGCTGGACACCGTTGCTCGATGCCGCGCTGCGGAAAATGCGACAGCACTGCGAATTGGCGCCGGAGACTGACATCGATGCTCTCGTGCTGGCGATGCTCGTGGCGTTTCGTGGCGGAGCGCTGCTGGCGCGTACAAAACGGAGCCGGGAGCCGTTCGCCTGCGCCATCGATCTAGCGCTGAGCCACGTACGAGCCCACGCTATTAATTCCTGATTTTCTGCCCGACTAAGCCGACTCACGTGACGGTATGAATGAAGACGTCGTTTCCGTCGACTTCGATCCGGTAACCCCGAAGTCGAGCCCGGGATCCTGCGGCGAGATGGTGCCCCGTAAGCAGGTCGAACTCCCAACCATGCCACGGGCATTGGAGCACCTCACCGTCACGGCCGTACTCGTAGGTATAGACATCTGATGGAAGCGTGGTGCCAGAGATCGTTCCACGACATACCGGCGCTGCCATGTGTGGACATACATTACGCCACGCAACGATTCTGTCGTTAACTAAATAGACACCGATCTGAATACTATTCACGGTAACGATCAGCGGCTCGGCCGCCGTGATATCGCTGACCCGGCATATCCAGTGTTTGGTCATTCGACCAAATCCTGGTAGGTGGCTCCTGATTCTCGCGATCCGGTCACTGACGGCCTGCCCCGTCTGGGATGGATATCTGCCGAGGGCTTGGTATTGAGCCCGTAAAGTTCCGCGGCAGTCGATGAGAAGATCCTTGTGCGAAGATCGTCATCGAGATTGCGTAAGATTAGCGCCGGGTTGTCGTTGTCCCAGTGTGGATAATCCGAGGAGAACATGACCGTGCGGTCAGCATGCATCATTTCGAGAATTTTGGCGAAGTGGCCTGGTACGGACGGCTCCTCGATCGGCTGTGTGGTGAGCTTTACGTGCTCAACTATGTACTCCGAGGGAAGTCGTTTCAACCAGGGTGTAGTGTCGCGCAACGCTTTGTAGTTTTTGTCCATTCGCCACATCAGATGGGGCAGCCAGGCCAGTCCGCCCTCGATACCAACGAAGACCAACGACGGGAACTTCTCGAATACGCCTTCACAGACCAGGCTATTAATCTGCGCCATATAGCCAATTGGCAGAATGTTGTGCCATTCCATGTAGCGGGTTGGATAGCCGACTGGGGTTGGTGGCCAAGCAAGCCCGGAACCTTCGGTGCCAGGATGGATCGCTACGGGCAGCGCGAGCTCCTCTGCCGCTGTATAGATTGGATGGTATTGCCGCTGCCCATAGGGGGATCGAGACGCGCTCGCCATTACTACTTGCACCATGTCTGGATGCCCCCCGACTCGTCGGATCTCTTCCGCCGCCGATTGGGGATCATCAGAATTGATCAATACGGAACCCTTAAATCGAGACGATACGGGTAGCCATTCCTCGATCATGCAATCATTGTGAGCTCGTGCAAGCGCGTTGCTGTAATCCGGGTCTGGCCCTAATGACAGACCGCCGGGACCCGTGAGAATCGCGTAGTCGATGCCATAACGGTCCATATGATCGCGGATCAAGAATTCTGGGTCGCTGGCCGCCGCGCCGCCGCCAGGGGGTGTCGCGTCGCGGCGAGCCACACCCCGAGGATTTCCCTCATGAATACCGCCGACGCCACCGCCAACGCGACGCCAGCGCTCCCGCCAGACCCGTGGTAGGTAAGGCGCAAGATCACCGAAACTGTTATGCACATCAGCGTCGATGATAGACACCTGATTCTCTGCCCCTGATGCCATGAACTTAGCCTCCGTCGGTCCCGACCGCGATCGCTTCCGTAATTAGTTTGCGTCTCGGCCGATCGGGATCTCTTCACAGCCAAGACGAGCAGAGAGTTCTGCGGTTACCTGCCATAAAGCATCCAGCATTTCATTGATCACGTGTTCGGTGGTGAGAAAACCTGGCGCCGAACAGCCGATCGAGCACATGACGGTCGATCCTCGCCCCCATACAGGCACGGCGACACCGACCGCGTCGTGCTTGTCTTTGGCGCCCTTGACACATACCCCGACTCGACTAATGCGCGTCAGTTCCTCATGCCACCGCCGGGCAGACCACTGCGGATGAGCATCGCCCCCAGCCTCAACGAATTCATCCCATGCAGACTGCTGAGTCATCGCTACGAGAACTCGACCCGTCGCGAGGGCCAACGGATTCTGTCGGGTCCATTGTGCTGAACTGACCGTAACGGCGCTGTTTCCCGTTTCAAACCCGATTAACCTGGCTTCATGACCAACGAGTGCCGTTGCGGTAGCTGCGTGACCGGTCAATGACCGGAGCCGTTGAAGTGCCGGCGTGATCAGCGACGTGAGCGAAGAGACCGGATCCCACGCGGACATGAGCATGATGACCGCCGGACCTTGCCGATATCGGCCATTGTCACTGACCAAATAGCCCCGTCTAGCCAGGGTTCGCAAAAGATTGTGGACGGTAGACACGGCGAGATTCAGTTCCCGCGCCATCTCCGTCACGCCGAGATCGCCCTTGCTAGCGATCAATTCGAGCAAGTCTAATGCCCGGTGAACAGACTGGATGTCCCCGACGCGTGACGTCGCATTGACTGCCATGACGGGCGATGCTAGCGTCGTGCCCTCCACGATGCAAATAGCTATCCCATAATACCGGAAGGGCTATCCGGCCAGCTTTCCCCCGGGCGATCGGCTTGCCGGCTGGATACCTAATGCCAGGCAGAGAAGGGTTGGCGCATGACAACGACCACGGGCATGCCACGCCGGAGGTTTCTCTACAATTCGGCGCTCGTTGCGGGATCCGCGATGCTTGGCGCTTGCAGCGGCGGTTCTACAGAACACTCGGCGAATAACAACGCTGTGGTCAAGGGAAAGGGATCGGTCACCAAGCCGCTAGATCCCCCTAAGCGCTTTGCTGAGTCCCCGAAAGTGGCTGCACTCGTGAAGTCGGGAAAGCTGCCGCCCGTAGACAAGCGACTGCCTCGAAGTCCTTACGTGATCCCGCACCGCTGGGTTCGGCGAGGAAAATATGGCGGGGTCATTCATACGAATGTGCTGTCCACGCAAGGAGCAGCGAAGGCTGATGCCATCAGGTACTTCTTCTACGGGCACTCACCCCTGCGCTGGCTCAATGACGGTTTAGATGTCGGGCCAGGACATATCCAGTCGTGGAGTTCCAACAAGGATGCGTCCGTGTGGACCTTCCACCTCCGCGAGGGAATCAGATGGTCAGATGGCCACCCGCTCACGACCGAGGATATTCTCTTCTGGTGGGAAGACATCGCGCTTCCTGGCAACTTCGCCCAGGTTCCCGCGGACGGATTTCGATCCGGAACCGGCAAGCTATGCACAATGACCGCCATCGACGAGCTGACGCTACGCTTGACATACGATACGCCGGTCAGCCTCGCGGCCGAATGGCTAGCGCTCTGGCCCAAGGGTGGAATTGGAACAACCGGCGACATTTGGGTGCTTCCCAAGCACTACTGCAAGCAATTTCATCCAAAATACAACAAGAACGTCCCGAAGGACTGGGATGCCGTCGGCGGGCTGTGGGAGACCAAGACGGACTGGATGCGCAATCCGGACTGCCCCACGCTGCTTGGCTACAAATGCAAGTCATTCGACAACAACAGCGGCTTCGTACTCGAGCGAAATCCCTATTACTGGGCCGTCACCGCGGAAGGTGACCAGCTTCCATACGTCGACGAGATAATCGTGGATGTCGTTCAATCCGCCGACGTCGGCAAGGTGCAAGTACAGAATGGCAAGGTTGACTACTGTAACGGGACGGCCGTGCAGATTGACCTCAGCGACGTGTCGACACTGCATGGCTCTCTGGAAAAGGCAGGAACGCAAATCCGGCTGTGGGACAGCGCCTCTGGCACTGGATCGATGTTCTTTCTGAACTACGACTACCCGGACACGAAGTACCGAACACTATTCCGGGATGCGCGCTTCCGCCGAGCGATCTCGTACGGATTCGATCGCGCGACCGTCCGAAAGATGCTGTACTTCAATACCGGCGAGTTGACCACGGGCACCGTCGGACCCAAGTGCACCGAGTTCCACACCAACCCTGACGGACCAGGAATCTATCGGAAGTGGCGAGACTCCCATGTCCGCCACGACGTGGCCCTGGCCAAGAAACTGCTGGCAGAACTGAATCTCAGGGATAGGAATAACGACGGCTACGTTGAATTTCCCGATGGCGGCGAACTCACCGTCTACATAGACTATTCCGCGGATATCAGCTCGACCCATGCAGCAAAGGACGACCAACTCGTCTCGGATATGAAAAAGATCGGCCTGCGCATGGTTCGACGACCCGTCCCGCCACAGTCCTACGAATCTCAGTGGGACGCCGGAAAGTTTATGGCACATACAAATTTTGAATACAGCGAGGCTGCCAGCATACTCACCAGTCCACGACCAATCGTTCCCCTGGACAATGCCCTCTGGGCGCCGCTCGAAGGCGCCTTCTATGAGGTCATCGGAACAGCGAAGGAGCATGAAGAGGAGAACATCGAGCCCGCCAAGCGCAACCCACCCAGAATGCGGCCCGATCCGAACGGCCCGATCGCAAAAATGTGGACGCTTTACAATAAGGCGAAGACTGAAAGCGACCCAATGAAGCGCACCCAGCTGACTTGGGACATTATCAGGGTCCACATCGAAGAAGGCCCGTTCTTCATGGGTTGCGTCGCCGACTATCCGAACGTCACAGTTGTGAAGCGTGATCTCAAAAACGTACCCGAGCGTGGAAATTTGACGTTGAACGGCGTAAACGGGCCCGGCAAATACCCATGCCCCGCGTCATACGATCCCGAATGCTTTTATTGGGATAAGCCAGAAGCACATACGCGTTGACTGAGCCCACTGCGCGGTAGCTGCTGGAGTGTCTCGGCTGGGGCCGCGCACAGAACCGTATGCATCTGACTGGTCGCACACCAATAAGGTCCTTACGGGCAGGTCTTCGGGAGGGTCAGCGTCACGGATGACGGCGTGACCGTGCGTATCTCGACCCGGCGAACGACTGCGCAAATATCTTCGCTGATTGTGTATGTGCCGGGTCGAAGCCGGATCCGGAATCGTCCGGCGGGCCCGGTCGCGGTAGTCGCGACGGTCCCGCCGTTCACCTCGCGAGCCCGGACCGGATCGCCATTCACCGGTACGGCCAGAGCGGCGCCACTGCGCGGATCGCCGCCCGCCGGTCGCACGACCCGCCCGCGCAGGATCGCGTAGCGCACCGGCGAAGTCGCGTTTTGCGATGACCCGGTCGATGCGGGCGGGTGCGTGGTTACGGCCGCGCCCGTTCCGCAGCCGGCGAGCAAAAAGAGGCCGGCCGCGACCGGAATAGGACCCCGAAATGCTCCCTGCCCCATACGCACAGCGTACGTCCGACTACTACTGGTAGTGTTCCCGAGTCTTGCTCACGTTCCTGCCAGTTTGGGCCGAGTACGAACGCTTCGGGGGAAAGGGGCGCCTCGTGAGGATCACGTCGATCCGCCGCGGGATGGTTGTTTTGGTGGCTGTCGGAATCGCGTCGGCTTCGCTTACGGTGCCGGCATTCGCGCAGCCGGCGACCTCGTCGGTGGACAGCAGCCCGCCCGACCGGACGGTGTACCCCTCGACGGCGGGCCCGGCAGCGGGAACTCCGGCCGCGGCGCCCCCCGGCGTATTCCTCATCGATGCGACCGCCGCCGCCCACAGCGCCGGCGGCAACGAGCCCGCCATCGCCGTCAACCCGGCCGACCCGAGTCAGATCGCGATCACCCGGTTCGACCTGCCCTGGGGCGGAGGCAACGCCGACCTGTTGTATTCGACCGACGCTGGGCACAGCTGGACCAATGAGGCAACCATCCCGGCGCCTCCGGGGGTTGCGGGAGCAAGCGGCTGCCCGTGCGACCAGAACGTGGGTTACGGCAGCGACGGCACGCTATACGGCACATTCCTCGCCGAGGACGGCAGCACCGATGTGTCGCATATCGTCACCGGCTCGACCAGTGACCCGACGAGCGCATCCGCGTGGCGCTGGCACGGCAACCCCGCGGAGCTCACCAGCGGGTCGCGTAACAGCGTCGATCAGCCGTGGCTGGTGGTGAACCGGGACCCGTCAACCGCGAGCCGCGACGACCTGTACGTCGGCTACGACGATTTCGGCGGCGGCCCGGACGCGAGGGTCGCCGTCGCGCCGGCCGCCAGTCCGGTGGACATCACCGCCGACAACAAAGCGGGCACCGAAAATCCGGACGCGACCAACCCGGGGCTGCGGCTCGCGGCCGACCCGCGCAACGGCGCCATGTACGCCCTGTACGAACAGTCCACCGGCAGCGGCGAACCCAAGCACGTCACGTACAAGCTCAACCGCTCGACCGACGGCGGGCGCACCTGGACCCTGGGTGGCAGCAGCGACGGCATGACGGTGGCCACCGCCGACAGCGACCAGGCGCCCGGCTACAAATTCGGCGGCGTAAACGCGTTGCTCGGCGGCGTAGATCATGTCGCGGTCGACCCGGCCAATGGCGAGGTATATGTCGTCTACGGCGAACACGAGTCGGCCGGCAATCAGATCAAGATGCGGCGCCTGACCCCGAACGGTTCCAGCCTCACCGTGGGACCGGCCGTGGACATCTCCAGCGGTTCGAGCGATGCGGCGCTGCCCGCCGTCGCGGTGACATCCGACGGGACGGTCGGCGTCCTGTACGACACGTTCGACGGCAATGATTCCAATGGTTTTCCCACGTTCTCGGCGCACCTGGCCCGCAGTACGGATCATGGTGGCTCGTTCGACGACGCGGTGCTGAGCCGTTTCCGGTCGCCGGCGAAAACGATGTCGGACCCCCGGCAGCGGGTGCTCGGGGATTACCAGCAGATGACCGCGGTCGGTGACACCTTCTACGGGTCGTACGCCGGCAACACAATGGGTGTGTCGGCCAGCAACCCGCCCATCGACGCGGTCTTCTTCAGCGCCGCGACGCAGTCGGGACCGCCGCCGCCAGCCGTATCCCACCTGACGTACACCGGTCCGAGCAGCGCCGACTACCACGACGCGTTCGACGCGTCGGCCACGTTGACCGCTGGCGGCAGCCCCATCGCGGACGCGACCGTGCACTTCTCGCTGGGCCACGGGACGGGCAGCGAGGTGTGCAGCGCGACCACCACAAGCTCCGGCCGGGCGACGTGCAGCCTCACCCCGAACGAAGCGGCGGGATCCACGACATTGACCGCCTCGTACGCCGGTAATTCGACCACCCAACCCAGCAGCACCACGGTGCCCTTCACGATCACCAAAGAAGAAACCACGCTCGCGTACACCGGCCCGGCCCGCATCGCCAACGGCACGCCCACCCACCTGACCGGCGTACTCAAGGAGGACGGGTCGGCGCCCATTGCCGGACGTACGGTGAGCTTCGCGCTCGGCAGCGGATCCACCCAACAGACGTGCACTGCCACCACCGATGCCAACGGCACCGCGGATTGCGCCATCACGCCGAATCAGCCACTCAACGATGCCGCAACGGTGCCACTCACCGCCTCGTTCGGCGGCGACGCCTTCTACCGGCCCTCGGATGCGTCGGCCACGTTGCTGCTGCAATTCATGACCGGGCGGTCGTACGGCTTGTCGGCCGGCATCAACCTGGCGCTGGTCCACGTGAGCCAGCCGCCTACCCCTGACACGGGGTCGATCCGGACGGCGGGCGCGTTGACGACGCAGACGCCATGCACCGCCAACCTCAGCGCGGTCGTGTTGTCGGCCCAAGCGCTGTGCCCGAAGGTGCAGACCACGGTCAACCCGGGCACGTCGACTGCTACGTCCACGGTCGGTGATACACGGATCGGCATCCCCGGCCTGCCCGTCATCGAGGTGTCAGGGGTGACGGCAACATCGGCCACCAGCTGCAGCGCGGCGCACGGGAGCGCGACCCTCAAGCTGACCATCGGCGGCGCCACGGTCACGGTGCCGACCGCACCGAACAGCGCCATCGGCCTACCGGGCGGCGCGCAGCTTATCGTCAACGAACAGTCGCCGGTCAGTGGAGCCGACTTCGGTCTCACGGTCAACGCCGTCCACCTCACCGCACTGGGCGGCACCGTCGACGTCGTCATCGGCTCGGCTACCAGCGACGCGCACAACTGCGTCTGACGGGTTCAGCCAGTCTGAGCGGTTCAGCCAGTCTGAGCGGTTCGGTCAGACTGATGGGTTCGGTCAGACTCTGGGTTCGGTCAGCCGGTCGGGAAGGCCTGGTCGCCCTCGCGTCGGTCGCGGTGGCCGGCGACGATGAGGCCGGGCCTGCCGAGGGACTGCCCATCGCTCTGCCGGTTGTGCGGATGGCGGTATCCCATGCGTACCAGCCGTCGCGGCTCGGCGGACCGGTTGATGTCGGAACCATGGACCGTGTTGATGGTCATGAGTACGACGTCGCCGGCTTCGGCTGGTACGGCCACCGTGTCGGCGAGCCGGTACTCATCCGTCGGCAGGTGCGGGGAACACGGTCCCTCTTCGGTCTCGGTGATGTGCTGCAGCGGCCCACCCCGGTGCGAGCCTTCCAGGAACCGGATCTCGCCGTTCTCGCTGTTCGTGTCGTCGAGGTGCACGAGGACGTCAATGTAGCGACCGTCGTCGTGCATATAGAACGGGTGGTCCTGGTGCATCGGGAAGGGCATCCCGGTCTCGGGCACCTTGACGTGCATCGTCGTGTGGTGGTGTTCCACGTCGGGTCCGAGCAGGTCGACCAGCACCTGAACGAGGCGGGGGTGAATAACGGCCCGCGCCCACGCTGAGGAGTAGAACTGCAGGTCGTGCATGCCGGCGAACTTGCCGGCCCGTTCGGTTTTCTCGTCCATGTACTTCTTGCGCCATGGGCCGGTCCAGGCCGAATCCGGGTTGGCCCACTCGCCGATCAGCCGGTCGAGTTCGGCCCGAAGCTCGGCTGTCTCCGCCGGCGTGAACACCTGTCGAACCCGCAGATAACCGAGGTCCCAGAACGACTCGACGTCGGAGGCGGCCAGCACGCGATCAGTTGTTGTCGTCATGGTGCATGCTCCTTTCTTACGGGCAGAGCACCGCAATCATCGAGTCCGCCGCGGATGTCCGGTCACGTAAGGAAACCGGTGCTTCCGCGTCATTCTGGACGGTACGTCGAAGAACTGGGGAGATCCGTCCGGAATCGGCCCGCGCTTTGTTTTTTCCTTTACGAGAACCGATTGTCAGGTTGTGATCGTCAGGGTGTGCCGGCCCGTGCTGGTGGGCACGGTCACTTCGCTGCCGCGGTTGGTCGGCCGGACCTGATAGTTGTGTACGGCGTGCCCGTCGAGCAGGACGGTCGCCGGCTGCGTGCCGCTCGGCAGCGTATGGCCGATGACGACGGCGGTACGCAGGTTGGGTGATACGGAAAGCTGCGTGCCGTAGGTATTGCCGCTGTGGGTCGCGCGTACATCGGCGCTGCCGTTGCCGAGTCGGATATCGCGTCCCTGCACGGTGCTCTGCCCCTGCGGTACCTGAGGTACGACGGTCACGTTGCCGTTGCCGAGGTCGGGCTGTACGCCCAGCCATTGATGTACGACCGACCACGTGGTGCCGTAATTGCCCCACGCCTGCATGAACATCGAGCGGCACGTCCAGCAGCGGTCGATATTCGCGCCCTGGTCGGGTGACGGGAAAATCTCGGGCATGGCGCCGGGCTGTTCGTCCGGAGTGCCGCCGGTGGCCGGCTCGCCGAGCATTGTCTGGGTCAGCGCGTTCAGGTAGCGACCCTGTTGGTCCGGGCCGAGTCGACCGTAATTGCCCTCGCCTACCGCCTGAATCGACGTGCCCAGGCCGTAAATCACCTTCTCCCCCTGGCCGCTCGGCGGGCCGGTGCAGCCGGTGTGGAACAGACCGGGGTTGAACGGCGGAGTGCCGCTGTAGCAGTCGTTTTCCCGGCCGGACAGCGCGGTGCTGCCGTGCGCTGCCGGCACCGCGCCCGGAACGGTTTGGCCATTGATGTGCAGCTCGGTCTCCATGGGCGTCTGCCCGATCCAGTACTGCTGGAATAGCGGGGCGTTGTCCGCGCCCAGCGAGTCGGAATACTGCATGGCGGCCTGATTCCACCAGGTGCTGTCGAATTTCTTGGCCAAATTGCTCGCGTGGCTCAAAGCCCAGTTGTACGTCGCGGTGTCGTTCTTGGAGTGCGCCATGTCGGCCAGGTCGTACAGGCCGCGCATGAGGTAAACGGCGTTATCCAACTTCTCCGGGCCCATACCGGTCCGCTCAATATTGCCCGACCCCTCGGGCCAGCCGTCATGGTCGGCGT
>JBEDUI010000252.1:0-9081 GCA_040414495.1 Mycobacteriales bacterium | reverse complement strand
ACTAGTCAACAAAGCCGAAATCATCTACACCACCACCCCCGCAAGCCACACCTATAGGTTTACTCTGCTCGGCCACGACGTCCGCCTCACGACGCGTGTCCAGACCTATACCTGGAACTGGGGCGACGGCACGCCGTCGACCGCGACGACCACGCCGGGCGGTCCGTACCCCAATTTCGACGTGACCCATACTTACAAGGCGGCCGGCACCTGCAGCATGACACTAGGCCTCACCTACACCGCCACCTACACCATCGACGCCGGCCCCACGCAAACCATCCCCGGCACCGCCACCATCACCAGCCAACCCAAACCCCTAACCATCCACACCGCCCACAGCGTGCTCGTCCATGGCGGACGCTGAGCATTGGCAGGATGCGGATCGTGTCCACCGGGTAGCCATCGGTCATTGCCGCACGCGATACTCGAGCGGCGTGTGTGTCGAGTTCGAGGGATGAGAGCGTTATGACGGGCCAGATCGGACACTTCAGGTTCCCGGAACCGGATCGTGATGGCGATCAAGTGGAGCCTGCCGAACCTGATCCCCGCACCGGCCGGGCCTCTGGGCAGTCTGCTGCGAAGCGCGTCCGACGACTGCCTGTTCTCCGGTCGATCAAGACGCCGAAGCAGCTCGGCGTAGCACTGGCTGTTGGGACAGCGTTGCTGCTAGCCATATTGAGCTTTCAGTCGTTCTACGGGTTGACCATTCCGGGAGGCGGTCCGAGCCAGGACTGTGCCGGCATAACGAACCCCAAAGCCGACCCACGCTGCGTGCATAAAGGGCTAGGTTACGAGGGGGCTGCACACTTCTATTGGAACGCGTGGGGCAGCTACTTCTCGTGGATCCCTGTGCTACTCCTTCTGATGGCAGGGGTTGCGGTGGGGCTGAAGGCGCTCTTTTTCAGATCACCAAGGGTGGCGCTCAACCGGTTCATGCGTCTCGCGTTGTTGTTCGGCGACGCGCTGTTCCTGGTTGCCCTTCTTCATATCCCGCACAACAACATTCCAGACGGGCATCCAGGCCGGGCGTGGGCGCTTTGGCTTAGCTTGATCTGCGTCATCGCTCTGAACTCTGGCGTGCTACTCGCAAGCACCGATATCGGAGAGCGCGTCGCCGAGCGGTGGTCGAGGCGACAGAGCCCGGCCGCCGCCCAGAGCCAGCCGGCAACCCCGCCGGCAACCCCGCCGGTTGCGATGCCGCCGCAGACGCCGCGCCAGACGAGCCAGACGAATCCGTACCCGGCGAACCAAGGGTTCCAGGTCGACTACCGGCCTGGTCCGCAGCAGGTGCCGCAACAACGTGAACCGGAACAGACCGGCTGGCCGCAACAGCCACCGCAGCAGTCCGGCGGTTTCCCGACGCAGGGGGAGCAGCGCTAGCGGCGCTTCTTCCACCACCGCCGCAACATGATGTACGCGATGATCACAATGAGCACGAACAGGAACTGCGACCCGTACGTCTGCCCGTACGTATCCGACGCGGCCACCATCGGGGCGCTGAAGGAACTCATCGGCTCGCTGTCCCTGCTGTCGTCCAACATTTCTTGTCACTGACGGCTCTGCGAAGGTTACGCGTCGCGCATTGCCGTTGTCACGACATGCCGGAGACGATCACCGGCGGGCGAATGGTGGACTACAGCTTGTGGACAACCGTGGCGCGGCGACCGCCCGGTATGTGAGGATCAGCGGCGTGCCCGTCCGATTACCCTGCGTCCATCGAGCCTGGAGCTGAGATGCTGACCTGTCTGGCCGTACCCGCGGCTCGGGTCGCGCCGTCCGAATGGCGCAGCGCCAGCTGGGCTCAGTGCTTGCCAGAACGGCTCGTGTCGTCCGGTCTCGCCTCGGCGATTTTCTTGATCACGGCCGGCGTCTTTTTTCCGAGTTTCGCATCAGTGACCAGTCGTAGCTTCGCTGCGGCGACCTGTGCTGGCGTGACGGAAATTACTCGTGCTGCCACCGCTTTCGCCTCCCGAGGTTCAGCAAGTTGTGTCCGAGCGTACGCGTAGGGAGACTCCGTGAGAAGCTCGGCGGCCGTGATAGCCGACGAGGGCTGGTGCGATGGTTCCGAAACCACACGGCGTCGCAATGTTTGGACAGGAAACGGTTCAAAGTTGACATTTGAGTACGAGCAAGGCCAATGCGTCACTACAGGTATCAGAGTGCTTACGATCAGTCATGCCGCTGTGGTCTACTCGTTGGGACCACGACAGTTTCGCTGCAATGGTGCAGCCTGCGCTAGACCCAACGGACGGGGGCAGGAGCAGTGCGACAGGCGGTGGCATCGGCAGCGCTGGTGCGAGGCGGGGGCGACCGGAAGCCGTGAGTGAGCTCAACGGTCATCGGTCCGGAACGCCCATCCCGGGTGACTCCGAGCCAACCCGGCCTGTCACCTTTCCCTGGCAACGCCAGCCGTCGGGGGCAGCTGACGACTCCGAGGCGGCGGGCCACGAGCCCGCGGTCGGGACGGCTCCGGCGTCGGGTACCCAGCCCGCGGTCGCCAACCGGCCCGGGATACCTACCGGTGCCCAGCCGGCCGTCGGCCCGGCATCCGGAGCCCAGCCCGCGGTCGACCCCGGGTCAGGAACCCAACCGGATGTTGGACCCGGGTCAGGAACGCAGCCAGCGGTTGCACGTGCGTCGAGTACGCGAGTCCAGCCGGCGATGCCAACCGGAGCACCCTCCGGCACGCAGCCCGCTATGCAGCGCCCGGCCCCAGCTCGGCCGGCCGCTCGTCACGTACCTCAAGCGCCAGCCGCAGCGCCGGGCCGGCCCACTGGCACCCAACCCGCCGTCCCGGCCGAAGAGATGCGACCCAGCGCCCGGGGCCGCCGAAAGCGCGTCGAACCGCAGGCAAATCACGGCCCGGAGGCGGCATTTTCGGTACCGCCACCGGGCGGCCGGCTTTCGCACGGTCGCGGCGCGCATCTGGCGGTGCGCGTCGCTATTGCGTTCACCTGCTGCCTGCTGCTGCTCGGTTTCACGTTCATCATCGGCCTGTTGGCCGGTCGAATTGGCTCGGACCAGACGGACGCTGTCTCTAGTGGACAGTTGGGCGACTATCACGTCGAACAGTTTCCGTTGCAGGCCGCTGCCGCCGTGGCGGAGCGCTATACGCGGCTCTGCCTGAATGCCGAACCGTCCCAAGCGAATCAGCGGGCCGCGCAACTGCAGTCCATTGTGAGCAGCAATGTGCCTAACGACTGCGGTTGGGACGGTCGGGGTTCGATAACCGCCACCGATATCGAATGGACCGGCCAGGCCGACCCGATGGCGCAGTACGGGTCGCACGGTCGCTACATGCACATGCAGGCGTCGTTGGGTGATGCCGGCACATCAATTCAGTTCGTCGTCCCGGTCTATGTGTCGAACCTGCAGACGGGTACGGGAGTCCGAATTGCCGGCGAGCCGGGAATTCTGCCGGCCGGCGCTGATCCGTCCGGTGCGGACGCGGTGACGGAAAAGGGCGGGTCGAGCGACACCGGCCTGGCCCAAATGCTGATGGCCGACGTATTGCCCGGGTTTTTCAATGCCTGGGGATCGTCTTCGGGCGCGGATATCGATCGTTATCGGACGCCGGCTGCCACCAACAATGTGCGCCGCGGGCTTTCCGATACGCTCACCAATCCCGAGGTGCAGGCGGTCAACGTGCCGTTGCCGGGCTCGGGAATCGGCCAGGCGCACACCTGGAGAACCGGCGATGCGGCCACGGTGGAGACGACCGTGACCTGGCAAATTGCCGATGGTGCGCACGTCACGCTTGCCTATCGGTTGACGATGGTCCGTACCTCGGCCACCGCCACGGGTTGGTCGGTTCGCGATATCGCTGGCGGCCTACCAGACAGCGATATCGATAGCACCACCGGCGACAATGTTCCGACCGAATTGCCCAGCTCGACCGTGCCGACCGATACGGCAACCTCGACGCCGTCGGCTCATTCGTCGCGGCCGACCCCATCGCCCAGCAACAGCCGACGCTCCTCGGCCCATCATCACTCGTAGAGGAGAGCAGCCATGTCCTCATCCTTCGTCGCAGCGCACATGGTCGCTGCGTCGGGCGATCCACAACGGTTCCTACGCACCGTCGCGAATGTCCTCATGGGATTCGGTGGTGGAATCGCGGCCGTCATTCTGATCATCATCGGGTTCAAAGTGCTGGTACGCAGCAGTTCCCGCGGCCGACTCGGGCCGGAAGATCACGCCAGCGGTCTACGTGACGCCTTTCAGGAGGCCGGGCACGTGCTCGTTGGCCTGTTCTTCATTTTCGGCGCCTTCTTTGTCGTGGGTGTCATCACCGCCATCGTGAATGCGCTGCAGAAGTAGCTGATCGTGCCTTCCAGCCCGGTGACCGACGAGCCGTACGTGGCGTATGACTACACCGCGTTGCAGAAGCGACCCAAACTAATCTATCGCTTGGTGTTCCGATGGAAGTACGGCTTGGATCTGGTCGGTTTCGGCTTCGCCGCGGCGGTTGGCGGTGTCATTGTCCTCATCGGACTCGTCCTCACCCTGGTCGTCCCGTTGATGTCCCGGCTCGCATTTGCCGGTTGGCTGCTCGGCGCGTGGATCATCGGTTGGGGCGCATACCGGCTTTACGTGGCCTACACCGACCGTGATCTGTCGCTGTTTGAGCAGGCGTACATCTGGTGGGACTGGCTGTTCCGTCAGCCACGACAAATCGGTGGGTTCGCTCACGATACTGAGCCGGGCGACCTGCACTGGCAGGTCATTCTGTGGCGTCCCACCCATCCGCGTTGGTATGCGCGGCTGGAGGCTGCGCGGCAATTCCCGGCAGAAGTTGCAAGTAGGGC
Organism: Mycobacteriales bacterium; assembly: GCA_040414495.1. GTDB lineage: Bacteria > Actinomycetota > Actinomycetes > Mycobacteriales > QHCD01 > DATAVB01. The sequence goes on along the minus strand of JBEDUI010000252.1, from coordinate 4,273 downwards.
TGGGAGGTAGGCGCCATGGTTCTGATGATCGTCGCGGGAGTCGTCCTCTTCGCCATCTGTTTCCTGATCTTCGCCGTGGTGTACAGCCGGCGTCGGTCCGGTCAGTTGGGCAAGGTCGAGGTTGAGCCGGCGCAGGCACCGCGCCGGTTGGAGGCGCTGCGGCTGCCCTACCGGTACGCGGACGATGTGGTGTACGTCTACGACACGACCGTGTGGACCGGGTTTCGTCTCGCAACCGTCACCGACGAGACCGCGACCGAGGAGCAGGTCGCCGATCTGGCCGAGGATCTGTCGCTGCAGATTCAGCGGTTGGCATTGTCGCAGCAGCGCACGATCGAGTGCCTGTATACGTTGACTCGTCGTCCGGTTGACCTGCGCGACTGGGTCGAAGATCGCACCCGCCGGGCCTACGATCCGACGCCGGCGTACCGGACAATCGTGCAGCGTCTCGCCCGCCGTAATTCGGTCCGCCGCGCCTCCTATCGCGAAGTGCAGTTGCATATTCGGCTGGGTGAATTGCCGGCGCAGGCGGGCCCGGCGGTCGCCGTGTCCTCCGCACTGGATTCGGCCGCGACCGCGGTAACGCAGGTCGCTGACGAAGCGCTGGATCCCAAGGTGATCGCGCGTTTCCACGACGAGGCCGAACGGTGGGCGACGCTTTTGTCGGAGCCGCCGCTGTCGGCTGAGCCGTTGACCCGTGAGGACCTGCTGTGGTCGATCCGCCGGCCGTTGCACGGGCATTTGCCGGTGCCGGAGGATTCCTCGAATATGCCGCATCGTTCCTGGGGGCCGGCCGAATTCGACCTCGCCGTCGATTTCCGGGGCAGCAATCACGCGCGCTACGTGCGGCTGATGCCGGACCCAGACGACCCGGAAAAGGTCTCGTACACCACCAGCTTGGTCATTGCCTCGCGCCCGCAGGACATGACGTTGACCAAGGCGACGGCCTGGATCCGGGCTGCCGCTGCTCGGGGTGTCGACGTCACCTGGCGGCTGCATGTTCTGACCCCGCAGACGTTCGCGAATCGGATGCGCAAAACCGCGGCGAACCTCACCGACGAACGCGATGACGCCGAGAAAAACGGCATCAATCCCAAGGTGATCGCGCAGTTGCGGGTCATGGAGGAGCAAGCCAACGCCGCCCAGGAAGACGCCAAGAAAGGCATGGCGGCGCTGGAGGGCCAGATCCGATTCTCGATCAGCGCGCCTTCGCTACGACAATTGGACGAGGCTACGGAGGATCTGATCGCGTTTTTCCGTGATCGGTTGAGCGTCCGGTTGGAACGCCCGCGTCGTTTGCAATGGCGGTTGTTGCAGGAACGGCTGCCGGGAAATGGGCCGAATATCGCGATCGCGCCATACCAACGCCTGACGGACGTGTGGATGTTCGGTCTCGGTTTGCCGAATTCCGGTGCACAGTTGGGCGACAACCCGTACGCGCCGTCGATGCTCGGCGCCGGTACGTCCTGGGCCGGCGACATCGTCGGGCATACGGTCTACGGCGGCGATCCGGTGCATATTGACTGGCACGTCGGGCCGGCCCGGAACAAGGGTGCTGGCGTCATCATCGTCGGTGCTTCCGGTGGCGGTAAAACGTCGCTGGCGTTGTTGAAGTTCTTCCTTGAAGGCGAAGCCGGAACGAGGGTCATGGCCTTCGACCCGAAGTTCGACTTCGCGAATATGTGCCTTTATCTGGCCTTCGGTTCGCAGGTCAACGACCCGGCCTTTTTGGACGATGTCCGACGTGGACGGGCCGGCACGCCGGGATCTAAGTTCCAGCCGATCAATCGGCAGTTCTGGGACGAGACTTCGCTGGTCGACGTTACACACGGCCGCGAAGGAATGCTGGAGCCGTTCGCAACCTGTAGCGATTTCGACACCGCGGCCACCCGTGTCGAAACCGTACTCAACCTTTTCCTCGGGCAGCAGAAATGGGACAACCACGTTGAGTTGTGGACCCGACGAGCGCTGCGCGAATTGCGGGAACGCTTCACCGACGAGGCCGGCGAATACCACGACCCGGATAAGCGACCGACCATTATGGACGTGCTGGATCGTATTCACGACTACGCGATGGACAGTTCGCTCGATGCGGCCGACCGGGCCGCGGCGCGTAAGGCAGACGACTATGTGTCCGGGCTGCCGCGTCGGCGGTTCGCCCGTATCGTTTTCTCCCGGTCACCCAAACCGCTGACGGTGTTGGAACGGCGCCGCACTGTTGTCACGATGCGCGACATGTCGCGCCCGCCGGCCAATGCGTCCCGTAACGACTGGACGCCGGATCAGCAAATGTCAGCCGGCGTGATTTACCTGCTGACGCAGGTCGCGCGCAGCAAGCTCCTGTCCGAGGAGTACCGCGATATCCCGATGACGCTGTATATCGATGAGGGATACGTGCTGCTGGAAATGCCGGACGGCCTGAAATTGGTCTCCGACGGATTCCGGCAGATGCGCGCGTTGCGGTCCGTGATCGTATTCATTACCCAGCAGGCGTCCAACGTAGCGGCGATCGAGTCGACCAAAGAGGACGCCGACGAACCCAGCGTCAACCAGGTCAATACGGTGCTGGCGTTTTTGCAACACACCGAGAACGACGCCCGCAAGGTCGCTCCAATGATGGGCCTGGATCCGACTCAACGGCCGGTCATGCGCAATTTCACGCGGCTCCGGACCGGTCGGGCGTACCTGCGCGACTGCGACGACCGGGTCGGCAGCATCGACGTTGACCTCGGATTCCGCCCGCTGCTCGCGGCCACCGACACCAACACGGAAACCAGGCGGCTGCGTCAGTCCATTGATCCGCCGTCGGACGTCTCGTTGTGGGAAGAGATCACCGACGAGGATTGGAATGTTGCCCTGGCAGTCGGGGGCGAGGAGCCGGCCGCACAGGAGGAAGCGGCCGCTGCTGCGACGGCTGAGAATGACATGGGTGCCGCGGTTTCGGCGGAGCTGGGAGTTGGCGGTTAAATGGCAATGCGCCGTTTTCCGGCCGTACCGGCAGAGCGGGTACGGCGCCGACCCGCCGCCGTGGCCTGTTCCGCCGGCACCCGCGCGGCGGTCGCGGCGCGTCCGGTCGCGCGGTTTTCCCGGACAACTCGTCGATTGTTCGCTGGCCTAGCGACGCTGTTGGTCGTCGGCATGATGGCGGTCCCGATCTTCACCGCCGCCCGCCCCGCATACGCGGTGGACCTCGCCTGCCAGGTAACCGGTTCGTACAACAACATCGGTCCGGATACCCCCGGCGGTGGCGTTGAAGGCCTGCTCCCTCGAGTGGCTTTGTGGGATAAGAACCCGCAATACGTGGTCGACGGCAAGATGCCGCATGACGAAACGGCGATTCCTGCGACCAAGTACACGCTCTGGGAGCTGAATGGAACAAGCGGCCTACTGTGGTCTACGTCAGGCAAGGACGTAAACAACAAGGATTCTTGCTCCGTCTGGAACACCACACTTAGCCAGGTCGCCCAGATTATCTTCGAGGTACCGCGGTTTGTGGTTTCAGTCACCAATTCTCTCCAAGAGATGGCTGTCGCGAACCGTCCGGTTACACCGCTACTGGATGAGCTCGATGGTGGCCACAGCAAGAATCAGGGCGTTGTATCCCAGATATTCAGATGGGTCACGCTCCCCGGAGCAGTGATTGCCCTGGTTGCAACGGGTTTCTGGATCCTCACGCGTACCGGCAGGCGCGGTCGAGAGGATGGTGCCCGGCACGATCGTGAGATTCTGGATGGCATCGTTTGGGCCGTAGGTGCCACAGCTCTCGTGCTCTTCCTCCTCATTGGAAATATGTGGCGTAGTTATTTAGACGCCGGCGACAGGGCGGTAGGGGAGTTCAACTCGGCAGTGAACTCCGCATTGCTCCCGGGGATGGGGGCGACAGGTGGTTGTTCGCTTCCCAACAATGTCGCAAATCGCGGGGAGCGGATAGCAATTTGCAATTTCTACCGAGCATTCGCTTTCGATCCGTGGGCGCGCGGACAGTTTGGCTCGGCGGGAGGGGAACAACTCGTTGGTTACTGTATGGGCGATCCCGCTCTTACACTCAAAGACCAGCGAGACAACTACAAGTCGTACCTGACTGCCGATAAATGGGACATTCGTATGTTCCAAGTCGAGGCTCAGAGTTACAACCTCAACGACTGGTATCTGATCCGTCACGGGAGCCATAACGCGGTAAAGAGGCCGCCGGGCTCGGTTCAGTACTCCCCGTGGGCTGCTGTGCAGAAGCAGATGCAAGGCAAAGTCAAATGCACGGGAGCGTCTGCGAAGC
>JBEDUI010000251.1:0-28428 GCA_040414495.1 Mycobacteriales bacterium | reverse complement strand
GGGCCTTGACCCACTGAGAGGTCAGTTCGGCAATCGTAGTGGAGCGGGTGACGGGAATCGAACCCGCATGACTAGCTTGGAAGGCTAGGGCTCTGCCATTGAGCTACACCCGCATGCGCGGGTACAGAGTAGCCGGTCCCCGCCATGCTCGTGCACAAGTGGGATCGAATGTGTCGATCACGACGAGCACCCGTACCTCTACACTGCAACAGGCGCACACGGGGTGTGGCGCAGTTTGGTAGCGCACTCGCTTTGGGAGCGAGGGGCCGTGGGTTCGAATCCCGCCACCCCGACCGCGGAGCTGCGAGCCGAGACGCCGGCCCGGGTCTCTTCCTGGGCCGGCGTACCTTGGACGCGTTGGGCCCCCGCTGCGGCACGTGGGCCGCACCGTGGGCGCACCGCTTGCGGTGCCGCGCCGTCCCCTAGACTCGGCCGAGTCCCTCGCACGCGGGCGACCAACGACGAGTGCGATGTCCTGGCACCCGGCGGGCGGCAGGACATACAGAGACGATGCCAGCCGAGCTTCGATACCCAAGGAGATACGCCCGTGAAGAGCACCGTCGAGACCCTCAGCCCCACGCGGGTCCGGCTTGCCGTGGAGGTGCCCTTCGACGAGCTCACACCCAGTGTGCAGCGCGCCTACAAGAAGGTTGCCAGCCAGGTCCGGGTGCCCGGGTTCCGTCCGGGTAAGGCGCCGGCCCGCATCATCGATCAGCGCGTCGGCCGCGGCGTCGTGCTGGAAGAAGCCGTCCAGGACGCCGTGCCGCGGGCCTACGCCGACGCGGTCCAGGAGACCGGCGCCAAGGTCATCGGCCAGCCCGAGATCGAAGTGACCAAGCTGGATGACGGCGACCTGCTCGCCTTCACCGCCGAGGTCGACGTACGCCCCGAGTTCGAGCTGCCGGCGATCGACTCGGTCTCGGTCGAGGTCGACCCGAGCGAGGTCACCGACGAGGACATCGACAACCAGGTCACCGCGCTGCGCGAGCGCTTCGCCGTACTCAAGGGCGTCGAGCGGCCGGTGCAGGATGACGACTTCGTCTCCATCGACCTCAAGGCCACCGTGGACGGCGAGGAGGTGCCCGACGCGAGCAGCTCGGGCATGTCGTACCAGGTCGGCAGCGGTCAGCTCATCGACGGTCTGGACGCCGCGCTGTCCGGGCTGAATGCCGAGGAGTCCAAGACCTTCACCACCGAGCTGGTCGCTGGCGAGCACGCCGGCAAGCCGGCCGAGGTCGAGGTGACCGTCAAGTCGGTCAAGGAGAAGGAGCTGCCCGAGCTGGACGATGAGTTCGCCCAGACCGCCAGCGAGTTCGACACCCTCGACGAGCTGCGCGAGGACATCCGCGAAAGGTTGGGCAAGGCCAAGGTCGCCCAGCAGGGCAACCAGGCCCACGACCGGGTGCTCGAGGCGCTGCTGGAGGCGGCCGACGTACCGCTGCCCGAGTCGGCCGTGCACTCCGAGCTGCACTGGCGGCAGGACAGCGTCGAACGGCAGCTTGCCGACGCCGGCATGGACCGGGCCACGTACCTGCAGATGCAGGGCCAGACCGAGGAAGAGTTCCAGGCCGAGCTGCAGAGCAACGTCGAGCAGGCCGTAAAGACCCAGCTGCTGCTGGACGCGCTGGCCGACGCCCAGGAGATCTCGGTCACCGACCAGGACCTGACCGAGCACATCGTCGCCGAGGCCGCCCGCTACGGGATGCCGCCGCAGACGTTGGCCCAGCAGGTGCAGGAGTCCGGCAACATCCCGGCCCTGGTCGCGGACGTCCGCCGTAACAAGGCCATGCGCAAGGTGCTCAGCCAGGCGACCGTGACCGACACCAACGGCGAGAACGTCGACCTGACCGCGCTGCTCGGCCCGGACGAGGACGACCCGGCGGCCGACGCCAGCGTGGACGCGGCTCTGTCCGATGAGGCCGCGAACGAAGAGGTTGCGGGCGACGAGGTTGCGGGCGACGAGGACAGCGCCAAGGACGAGTCCGCCCAGGAGACCGTCTGAGGCTCGCCCGAGGGCGGTAATTGGCGGGTTGCTTCCGGCGCTGACACGCCCACAGCGAACAGAGCGCGCTGGGGGAGTGCCGGGCACCGCCCGCGCGTTAGGGTCGCTGTAGGCGGAGATGATCTCCCCGCCGAAATGAAGGAAACCGATGATCTGCGAAGGCAGGAGCCAGTGACACAGCTATTGCCGGGCGCGAGTGCCCCAACCTCACCGTCGATGCGCGGTGCCGCCGGTGGGATGTCACTCAACGACGCGGTGTACGACCGCTTGCTGCGTGAGCGCATCATTTTCCTGGGTTCGCAGGTGGACGACGACATCGCCAACCGCATCTGCGCGCAGCTGTTGCTGCTGGCCGCCGAGGACCCGGGCCGGGACATCAACCTCTACATCAACTCGCCCGGCGGTTCGGTGACCGCGGGCATGGCGATCTTCGACACGATGGAGCTCATCGAGTGCGATGTCGCCACGTGGGCGATGGGGTTGGCCGCCTCGATGGGCCAGGTGCTGTTGACGGCCGGTGCGCCGGGCAAGCGCTACACGCTGCCGCACGCCCGCATCCTGATGCACCAGGGCTCGGCCGGCCTGGGCGGTACGGCGTCCGACATCAAGATCCAGGCCGACCAGTGGAACCTGTCCAAGCAGGAGCTCAACGCGATCACCGCCGCCCGCACCGGCAAGACGCCTGAGCAGATCGAGCGCGACGGCGACCGGGACCGTTGGTTCACCGCGCAGGAGGCACTCGAGTACGGGTTCGTCGACCACATCGTCAGCCGCGCGAGTCAGGTGCCCGGCGGCGTAGCCCCATCCGAGTAAGCGCCGTCGGAATCAGCAGAGGAACGGACAGCCATGAGCCACCCACTGGGTCCCAGCAGCAGATACGTGTTGCCCTCGTTCGTCGAGCGGACGAGCTACGGCATGAAGGAATCCAACCCGTACAACAAGCTCTTCGAGGAGCGCATCATCTTCCTCGGAGTGCAGATCGATGACGCCTCCGCCAACGATGTGATGGCGCAGTTGCTCACGTTGGAGAGCAATGACCCGGACCGCGACATCATCATGTACATCAATTCGCCCGGCGGCTCCTTCACGTCGCTGACCGCCATCTACGACACGATGATGTACATCCGGCCCGACATTCAGACCTACTGCCTGGGCCAGGCGGCCTCGGCCGCCGCCGTGCTGCTCGCCGCCGGCGCGCCGGGCAAGCGTTCGGCCACCCCGAGCGCGCGGATCCTGATCCACCAGCCCTCCGGCGGCACCGAGGGCCCGCAGCAGATCAGCGACTTGGACATTCAGGCCAAGGAGATCCAGCGGATCCGTGAGCTGATGGAAGGCATCCTTGCCCGCCACACCGGTCAGAAGACCGAGCGGATTCGGGAAGACATCGAACGGGATAAGTTCTTCACAGCCGACGAGGCCAAGGAATACGGTCTGATCGACAACGTCCTCACACCGCGGAAGTTGTCCGCACTGCCGGGTAGCAACTAAAGACGTAGGTTCGACGCGCGGCCGCCAAAAAGGGGCGCGTGACCGGCCAGACGGGGTACCGTCGGGCAACGCACCGGACGACCGGCCAACGGGGCGCCACAGGCGCTCGGCTGGCTTAGGGAGAGGATGTAGGTGGCACGCATCGGCGACGGCGGGGACCTGCTGAAGTGCTCCTTCTGCGGGAAGTCGCAGAAGCAGGTCAAGAAGCTCATCGCGGGACCCGGCGTCTATATCTGCGATGAGTGCATCGACCTGTGCAACGAGATCATCGAAGAGGAGCTCTCGGAATCCTCCGAGCTCAAGTTCGATGAGTTGCCCCGGCCGACCGAGATCAACGAGTTCCTCAATGAGTACGTCATCGGCCAGGACTCGGCGAAGAAGAGCCTGGCCGTTGCGGTCTACAACCACTACAAGCGGGTCCGGGCGGGCAATGACCGGGCCAGCGGCGCGCACCGCGACGAATCCGGCGTGGAGTTGGGGAAGTCCAACATCCTGCTGATCGGCCCGACCGGTTGCGGCAAGACGTATCTGGCCCAGACGCTGGCCAAGATGCTGAACGTTCCGTTCGCGATCGCCGACGCCACCGCGCTCACCGAGGCCGGTTATGTCGGCGAGGACGTCGAGAACATTCTGCTGAAGCTGATCCAGGCCGCCGACTATGACGTGAAGCGAGCCGAGACCGGGATCATCTACATCGACGAGGTCGACAAGATCGCGCGTAAGAGCGAGAACCCGTCGATCACTCGCGACGTATCGGGTGAGGGTGTTCAGCAGGCGTTGCTGAAAATCCTGGAAGGCACCACCGCTTCCGTTCCGCCGCAGGGTGGGCGTAAGCATCCGCATCAAGAGTTCATTCAGATCGACACGACGAACGTGTTGTTCATCGTCGCCGGTGCTTTCGCTGGTCTGGAGAAGATCATCGAAGGCCGGATCGGCAAGAGCGGCATCGGTTTCGGCGCCGAGGTACGCAGCAAGGCCGAGATCGAGAAGGCCGATCACTTCGCCGAGGTCATGCCCGAGGACCTGTTGAAGTTCGGCATGATTCCCGAATTCATCGGTCGGTTGCCCGTTATCACGACGGTCAGCAACCTCGACCGGGCCGCGCTGATCCGGATTCTCACCGAGCCGCGCAATTCGTTCGTCAAGCAGTACTGCAAGCTTTTCGAGTTGGACGGCGTCGAATTGGAATTCACCGACGACGCGCTGGAAGCCATTGCCGATCAGGCGATCCACCGTGGCACCGGCGCCCGTGGCCTGCGCGCCATCATGGAAGAAGTGCTGCAGTCGGTGATGTACGAGATTCCCAGCCGCGATGACGTCGCCCGAGTGGTCGTCACCGGCGAGGCCGTCAACGACAACGTGTATCCGACGATCGTCCCGCGCGAGCCGACCAAGCAGCGCCGGGAGAAGTCGGCCTGAGAGACCGCAATGCCGTACAGCAGCCGTCCGGGACAGCTCCCGGGCGGCTGTTCCGTTTCTCCACTGTGGACAAGTTCCGGGTAGGGATACGGGCCGATGAGCAGCAACGACTGGAAACAGCTCTCCGTCCTGGTGAACCGGGTCCGCGCGCTCAATCCGTTGGCGACCGGCGGCAGAGCACAGATCGAGCCGGCCCGCCGGGACCGGAGTTCGCTCATGGCGGCGCTGACCGCGCAGATCCCGGACGTGAGCCTCGATGCCGAGCTGCTCTCGGACCTCCAGCTGCGGCGGGCCGCGCACACGCTGGTGTCACATGACGCGGAGCGGCTGCGCCAGCTGCTGGGCGAATCCGGCTCGGATACCGAGCGCGGCTATCTGCTCAAGGCGTTCGCCGCCGGTCATCCGATCGACGAGCTGGCCTCGTTCGCCGACCAGGTGCGGGGGCAGGACGGCGCGTGGCTGGACGAGCACCTTAGCCTTGGGCTGGCTCGTCCGGTCGGCGGTGAGCAGATCGAGGTCGAGCACGTGAGTGTGGCGCAGTTGGACGAGACCACCTGCGCCTCCGCGTCGATCGTGGTGATCCACGCGCTGGCCGACCCGGCGTACGCCCTGCAGCTGTCCACCGGCCCGGAGACGTTCGAAGCGCGGCTGGCCGAGGAGCTGCGGCGGATTCACGAAGCGAGCACCACCGGTCAACTGCGTGGAATTCCGGCGACGCGGTGGAATCGCGCCAATCAATGGCCGCAGGGGTTGGGAACCCCGCCGTGGGGCATGACCGCGTACCTGAATTCCCTGAGCGGAATAACGGGCACGAAATACCGCAGCCAGTTGATCGACGATTACGTCGGCGGCAATGCCGGCCAAGCACTGTCCTCTGTGGAGCGTGCGGTCGGCACCGGGACGCCGGTTCCCATCTATACCGGCGATGGCGTGCCGCGGCACGTGCTGGTGGTACTCCGGCATCGGGACGAGACGCTGCTGGTTTACGAGCCCAGTGCGGGCCGGGTCGTCACGGTCTCCGAAGGAGATTTCACCGATGGCACCATGCAGCAGGCCGGCGGCTGGCCGCACGTGTCGTTCGTGTTGACACCGGATGGCTGATCCGCTGGTGAGCGGCATGATGCGGTCTCGATACGATCGGGGCTATGACCAATTCACGTGTCCCGGACAAGCCCACTCTCGACGGTCTGGAAGACCGTTGGGTAGCGGACTGGGCGCAGCAGGGCACGTACTCCTTCGACCGCACCGCGACGCGCGAGAACGTGTACGCCATCGACACCCCGCCGCCCACGGTGAGCGGGTCGCTGCATGTCGGCCACGTCTTCTCCTACACCCAGACCGACGCGATCGCCCGGTATCAGCGGATGCGCGGCAAATCCGTCTTTTACCCGATGGGGTGGGACGACAACGGCCTGCCGACCGAGCGCCGGGTGCAGAACGTGTACGGCGTGCGCTGCGACCCGTCGCTGCCGTACGACCAGGACTTCACCCCGCCGGCCAAGCCGGATATGAAGAACGAGATCCCGATCTCGCGGCGTAATTTCGTGGAGCTGTGTGAGCGGCTGACCGACGAGGACGAGAAGCAGTTCGAGTCGTTGTGGCGGTTGCTGGGCCTCTCGGTCGACTGGGACATGACGTACCAGACGATCGGCGACGACGCGCGGGCGGCCTCGCAGCGGGCGTTCCTGCACAACCTGAACCGGGGCGAGGCGTACCAGGCCGAGGCGCCGACGCTGTGGGACGTCACGTTCCAGACCGCCGTGGCGCAGGCCGAGTTGGAGGAACGGGACCGCGACGGTGCGTACCACCGGATCGCGTTCGCCGGCCCGACCGGCCCGGTCTACATCGAGACCACCCGGCCCGAATTGATCCCGGCCTGTGTGGCGCTGGTGGCGCACCCGGACGACGAGCGGTACCAGCCGCTGTTCGGCAAGACGGTACGCACGCCGCTGTTCGGGGTCGAGGTTCAGGTGTACTCCCACCCGCTGGCCGAGCCGGACAAGGGCTCGGGTATCGCGATGATTTGTACGTTCGGTGACACCACCGACGTGACCTGGTGGCGCGAGTTGGCGCTGCCGACCCGTTCGGTCATCGGCCGCGACGGTCGGTTGCTGGGCGAGACGCCGCCGTGGCTGGAGCAGCCGGCGGCCCGTTCCGCGTACGCCGAATTGGCCGGTAAGACGCCGTTCTCGGCGCAGCAGCGGATCGTCGAGCTGCTGGCCGAGTCCGGCGACCTGGACGGCGAGCCCCGCAAGATCAGCCACCCGGTCAAGTTCTACGAGCGGGGCACCAAGCCGCTGGAGATCGTCACCACCCGGCAGTGGTACATCCGGAACGGCGGTCGCGACGTCGGCCTGCGCCGGCAGCTGGTCGAACGCGGTCGCGAGCTGGTCTGGCATCCCGAGCACATGCGGCACCGGTACGAGAACTGGGTCGAGGGCCTGACCGGTGACTGGCTGGTCAGCCGGCAGCGGTTCTTCGGCGTGCCGTTCCCGATCTGGTACCGCTGCGACGCCGACGGCGAGCCGGACTACAACCAGCCGCTGCTGCCCGACGAGGACCAGCTGCCGATCGACCCGTCGACCGACGTGCCGGCCGGATACACCGAGGACCAGCGCGGCAAGGCAGCCGGTTTCATCGGCGACCCCGATGTGCTTGACACCTGGGCCACCTCGTCGCTCTCACCACAGATCGCCGGCGGCTGGGAACGCGACCCGGACCTGTTCGCCCGCGTCTTCCCGATGGACCTGCGCCCGCAGGGTCACGACATCATCCGTACCTGGCTCTTCTATACGGTCGTGCGCGCGCACCACGAGCACGGCAGCCTGCCGTGGAAAAATGCCGCTCTCTCCGGTTGGATCCTGGACCCGGACCGCAAGAAGATGAGCAAGTCCAAGGGCAACGTCGTCACACCGCGCGAGCTGCTGGAACGGCACGGTTCGGACGCGTTCCGGTACTGGGCGTGCAGTTCCCGCCTCGGCATGGACGCCGCGTTCGACCCGCGCAACCCGACCGAGATCAAGGTCGGCCGCCGGCTCGCGGTGAAGATCCTCAACGCCAGCCGGTTCGCGCTCGGGACCGGGGTCCGCGCGCAACCCGGTGCGATCACCGAGCCGCTGGACAAGGCGCTGCTGGCCGAGTTGGCCGCCGTCGTGGCCGATGCGACCGCGGCGTACGAGGACTACAACTACGCCGCCGCGTTGGAGCGTACGGAGACGTTCTTCTGGGCGCTGTGCGATGACTACCTGGAGCTGGTGAAGGCCCGGGCGTACGGCGAACGGGATTCGCAGGGCGCCGAGTCGGCCCGCTCGACCCTGTCGGTCGCGCTCTCGACTGTGCTGCGGCTGCTCGCCCCGGTCCTGCCGTTCGTCACCGAAGAGGTCTGGTCCTGGTGGCAGGAGGGCACGGTGCACCGGGCGCAGTGGCCGGCCGCCGAGCCGTTGGCGGAGCTGGCCGCGGGTGGCGATGTGGCGGTGCTGCGAGCCGCGGCCGAGACGATCGCGGCCGTACGCAAGGCGAAGTCCGACGCAAAGCTGTCGATGCGGGCGGACGTGGCCACGCTGCGGGTCACCGGTCCCGCCGGGCGGCTGGACCTGGTGCGGTCGGTGGCCGCGGACGTACAGGCGGCCGGCCGGGTGGCGTCGGTGGAGTTCACGGCCGAGCCGGGCTCTGAACCGGCTGAGGTCCGCTACGACGTCGCCCTCTGATGTCGTCCCTCTAACTAGGAGCAGTACGTGAAGGAGACGGCCGAGGACCGGTCCGAGCTCGCCCGGGTCGAGAAGGCGCTGTCCACCCGGTGGCCCGAGTCCCGGTTGGATCCGACGCTGATCCGGATCCAGGCACTGGTCGACGTGCTGGGCAACCCGCAGAACGCGTACCCGGTCATCCACCTCACCGGCACCAACGGCAAGACGTCCACGGCCCGGATGATCGACTCGCTACTGCGTAGCTTCGGGCTGCGGGTCGGGCGGGTCACCAGCCCGCACCTGGCCTCGGTGACCGAGCGCATCACGGTCGACGGTGAGCCGATCAGCGCGCGCCGGTTCGTCGAGGTGTACGACGACGTGGCGCCGTACCTGGAGATGGTCGACGCCCAGCAGCCGATCGCGCTGTCGTACTTCGAGGTGCTGACCGCGATGAGTTTCGTCGCGTTCGCCGACGCCCCGGTCGACGTGGCCGTGATCGAGGTCGGCATGGGCGGCTCGTGGGATTCGACCAACGTCGCCGACGGCAAGGTCGCGGTTGTCACCCCGGTCGGCATCGACCACGCGCATTACCTCGGCGACACCGTGGAGGAGATCGCGACCGAGAAGGCCGGGATCATCAAGCCGGGCGCCACCGCCGTACTCGCCGCCCAGGAACCGGCCGCCGCTGAGGTGCTGTTGCGCCGCGCCGGTGAGGTCGGCGCGACCGTGGCCCGCGAAGGGCTGGAGTTCGGCGTCATTGACCGGCTGCCCGCCGTCGATGGTCAGCTGCTGTCGTTGCAGGGGCTGGCGAACCGGTACGACGAGGTGTTCCTGCCGTTGTATGGGGCGCATCAGGCGCAGAACGCCGTCTGCGCGTTGGCGGCGGTGGAGGCGTTTTTCGGGGCTGCGGAGCGACTCGGGAGCGGAGCCGGAGAGCAGAGCACCGAGCCGCAGCTCAACGCCGATCTGGTACGGGCCGGGTTCGCCGAGGTCCGTTCGCCGGGCCGGCTCGAGGTGTTGCGCACTTCGCCGACGATCCTGGTCGACGCTGGTCACAACCCGCACGGTGTGCGGGCGACCATCGCGGCGGTGGGCGAGTCGTTCGCGTTCAGCCGGCTGGTCGGAGTGGTGGCCGTGTTGGCGGACAAGGACGTGCGCGGCATGCTGGAGGTGTTGGAGCCGGCGTTTGATGCCATCGTGGTGACTGAGAATTCCTCGCACCGCAAGATGGCCGTCGACGATCTCGCGGCCCTGGCCGTGGAGATCTTCGGCGCCGACCGGGTGACCGTTGAGCTACGCCTGGACGATGCGATCGATGCCGCGGTGACGTTGGCCGAGGAAGACGTCACCGAGATCGGTTCGGCCGGTGTGCTGATTACCGGTTCGGTGATTACGGCCGGAGATGCCCGGGTTCTGTTGGGCGGTGGCGCGGTATGACCAGCGCGCCGCGGAAGTCGGGTAGGGGAGTGCAGATGAGTGACCACCCGTCGGACGAGCCGGCGTCAGACCGGCCCGCCGACCCGTCTGCCGCTGAGCAACCAACGGGTCCGCACCCACGTACGGTCCGGGCCGTTAACGGTGTCTTCTCCGCGACGCTGACCCTCGAGGCTCTGGTGGTGCTGTTCGTGCCGCGGGCTGTGGCCCAGTTCGGCAGCGGGCTGACAACCACCAAGCTGGTCATCCTGGTCGTGCTGGCGGTGCTTCTGGTAGCAACCGCGCTGATGGTCAAGCGGCCGTGGGCCCTGGTGGTCGGCTCGGTGCTGCAGGTAGCGATCATCGCCTGCGGGGTGATGACGACCGCGATGTACGTACTCGGTGCGATCTTCGGTGCGATCTGGTTGTACGAACTGCAGATCCGCAGACAACTGCTCGCGCCGCGGCAACAGCCCCCGACCGAGCAGCCGCCGACGCAGCAATCGCCGACCGGGGAATCGCCGACCGACCAGCCGCCGACCCAGCAGAGCCCGACCGAGTAGCCGTAACCCGAGCGCTGGACCCAGCAATCGCCGACGCAGCAATCGCCGACCCAGCAGCGGCCGACCCAGCCGTACACGCGCCCGTGCAGCTGTAACGCGCGAGGCTCGTCAACACCCTCCCGCTGATCTCGACTCCCGGCTGCGCGCACCTGCCGGCGATCCCGGCTTCCGCCGCTAGACCATGATCGTGATGGCGTTCGTCAACGAAACCGCGACGGACGGCATCATGATCAACCCGGGGCCAGCGGATCGCCGCCATCGACGCTGGCATGCTTACGCCCGGCCCCAAGCGGGGCCGGGCGCAGGCTCCATCAGGTCGTACGGAATTGGGTCAGTCGATCAGCATCGGCTCGGACGGCTCCGGGTCGGGCTCGGAGGAGGCCAGTACGGCGAACTCCGGTTCGGGCCGCCGGTGCTTGATCAACCCGAGCAGGGCGACTACCAGACCGAGGCCCGCCACACCGGTCACGACAGCGATGGCGATGTGGTACGAGTGCAGCACGTCGGCCGGCGAACCGTTGCCCGATCCGCTGCTCACCACCGCCGTCACGATGGCGAGCACGATCGCGCCGCCGACCTGGAACGAGGTGTTGAGCAGACCGGACGCGAGTCCTTGCTCGTGGTCGGCCACACCCGCGGTCGCCTGGATGTTCAGCGACGGGAAGCACAGGCCGAAGCCGACACCGATCAACAAAATGGTCGGCAGGATGATGGCCGGGTAGCTGGGCGACGGGCTGATCCGCAGCGCCAGCGGGTAAGCGACCAGGAACGCCAGCGCGCCGACCGCGAGCACCCGCGGCGTACCGACCCGGTTGGCCATCCCCGCCACCAGCGGCGCGATCAGCAGCACCATGCCACCGGCGGGCAGGAACGCCAGCGCGGCCTTGAGCGGCGACCAGCCCAGCATCGACTGCAGGTACAGCGTCCCGACGAACTGGAACGCCACATACGCCCCGAACACGGTGACCGCGCCGACGTTGGCCCGGGTCAACGCTCCGGACCGGAAGATGCCCAACCGGACCAGCGGAGAGGCGGTACGCAGCTCGGTCGCGATGAACGCGGCGAGCAACACGACCACACCGGCCAGCGACAACAGCGTCTGGGCTGAGGCCCAGCCCACGGTCGGCGCCTCAACGACGGCGTACACCAGCAGCAACATCGCACCGGTCGCGGTCACCGCACCGGCCAGGTCGTAGCTACGACCTTCCGCCGACGGACGAGTGCTGTGCGGGATCGCGATGTTGCCGGCGATGAGCGCCACGACCGCGATCGGAACGGGCAGGAGCAGGGTCCACCGCCAGCCGACCTCGGTCAGCAGCCCACCGAGGACCAGCCCCATGGAGAACCCACTGGCGCCACAGGCGGTGTAGATCGACAGGGCCCGGTTGCGTTCGGGCCCTTCGCGAAAAGTGGTGGTGATGATCGACAGGCCGGCCGGCGCGGTGAACGCCGCGGCCACACCCTTGATGAACCGGCTCGCGATCAACAACGAGCCGCTGTCGACCAGGCCACCGAACAGCGACGCGACGGCGAAGACACCGAGCGCGATCAGAAAGACGCGGCGCCGGCCCAGCAGGTCGCTGGCGCGCCCGCCGAGCAGCAGCAGGCCGCCGTAGCCGAGTACGTACCCACTCACCACCCATTGCAGGGACGAGGTGGACAGATCCAAAGCGTCACGGATGGAGGGCAATGCCGTGCCCACCATGGAGACATCGAGGCCATCGAGGAACAGCGCGGCGCACAGAACGATCAACGCGCCCCAGGTCCGGGCGCTCCACTGGACAGCCGGCCGCGCAGCGGTCGAAGAAGTCATGCGGGAGACATTACATGCAGGTGCATCTAATGTCGATGCATTAAATGTACGTGCATTTCATTCCGACACATGTGGTAGAGTGCGCCGCATGGTCGACCTATCTACCGACCGGTCATTAGTCAGCGCCTGGCGGGATCTGCTCGCCCGGCATGCCGCGATTTCCTGCGCACTTGAGCGTGAGCTGCACGGTCAGCACGGCCTCGGCGTGAGCGAGTTCGAGGTACTGGACCGATTGGTGGAGACCGCGGATTGCAACGCCGAGGGCCGACACCGGGTGCAAGAGTTGGCCGATGCGGTTCATCTCTCGCAAAGCGCGCTATCCCGCGTGATCGGGCGACTAGAACGCGACGGATTGGTGTCCCGTTCGTTGTGTGATCAGGATCGCCGGGGAATCTGGGTGTGCATCACCGAGGCCGGTCGCGATCGGCATGCGAAGGCGGCGCCTACGCAACAGGCGGTGTTGGCTGAGCTGCTCCAGCCCGCCGCCGACCCCGCGCCGGTCGCCTAATTACGCAGCCAATTCCGTATCGACTCGCTCAGTTACCGCAGTCAATTCCGTAACGACTCGCTCAGTTACGCAGCCAATTCCGTATTTCCTCGTCGTGCTCGCCCAGCCGCGGCGGCGCGTTGCGGTACGCCACCGGCGATTCGGGTAGCTCGATCGGATTGAGAACGGTCGCCACGGTGGAGCCGTCGGCCCGCGGCACGGTCGTCGTTGCCGGCGCCCCCAATTCCTCCGCCAACGCGAACGCCGCCGCGATGTCGTTGACCGGACCGCACGGCACGCCGGCCGGGTTCAATTCCTCCGACCATTCGGCCGCGGTCCGGGTCGCCAGCAGTTCGGCCAACACCGCCGCGAGCGCCGGCTCGTGCCGGACCCGATCCGGGTTGCCGGCGAAGCGCGGATCACCCGCCAACTCCGGCCTACCCAGAACCTGGCACAGCACCGCGAACTGCCGGTCATTTCCCACGGCCACCACCAGCGGCTGATCTTTCGTCGGGTACGGGGCATACGGGGCGATGCTCGGATGCCGGTTGCCCAGCCGGGCGGGCACAACGCCACCGGCTACGTACGCCGAGGACTGGTTGACCAAACTGGCCAACAGGCAATGCAGCAGATCGACCCGGACGTGCTGCCCCTGGCCGGTCGCGTCCCGGTGCCGCAGCGCGGCCAGGATGCCGATCGTCGCGTGCAGCCCGGTGAGCACATCGACCACGGCCACCCCGACCTTGGTCGGCTCGGCGTCCCCGGTGATGCTCATCAGGCCGCCCATCGCCTGCGCCAACAGGTCGTAGCCGGGCAACGCCACGTCCGGTCCGAAGCCGCCGATCGTGCAGTAGACCAATTCCGGACGCGAGGCCCGTACCTGCTCATATCCCAAGCCGAAGCTTTCCGCCGTACCAGCGCGGAAATTGTGCACCATGACGTCCGCGCGGGAGACCAGTTCGTGAGCCAGGCCAAGGTCGTCGGGTTCGCGCAGGTCGAGCCGGACCGAGCGCTTGTTCCGGTTCACTGACAGGTAGTACGTCGCCTCGCCGTCGGATGCGTACGGCGGTCCCCACCGTCGGGTGTCGTCGCCGGCCGGTGCCTCGACCTTCACGACGTCGGCGCCCAGGTCGGCCAGTTGCAGCGTCGCGTACGGACCGGCCAGCACTCGGCTGAAGTCGGCCACCAGCACATTTTCCAGCGGACCCATGCGCTGACCATAGGCATGTTTGTCCGGGAGCCGGTCATCCGCGCGCTATGTCGCCCGACTAGGGTCCGAGCAAATACCAAGCCCTTTTGAGACAGCAGGAGCAGATTCGGTGATCGAACGCACCCTTGTTCTGGTCAAGCCCGACGGTGTCCGCCGTGGACTGGTCGGGGAGGTGATCTCCCGTTGCGAGCGCAAGGGACTGTCGTTGATCGCGCTGGAACTGCGCACGCTGGATGCCGGAATCGCGCGGACGCACTATGCGGAGCACGAAGGCAAACCGTTCTTCGAGAGTCTGGTCGAATTCATCACCTCCGGTCCATTGGTGGCCGCCGTGGTCGAAGGAGAGCGTGCCGTTGAGGCGTTCCGGCAGCTGGCCGGCGCCACCGATCCGGTCAATGCTTCGACCGGGAGCATCCGCGGTGATTTCGGTCTCGAAGTACAACAGAATCTCGTACATGGCTCGGACTCGCCGGTATCAGCGGCGCGGGAGATTGCCCTGTTCTTCCCGGCATTTGGCTGAACGACCAAACGATGTCAACGTCTCCACGGTGGTGCGCGTCAACGCCATCGTGGAACGATCCAAAATCGCCGATGCCAGCACCTGCGGACCTGTCGGCTACGCCGCCGGTACGATCGATTTCATTCGCGTGATGATCGCAGGGCAATAAAAGAGAAGGTTTTGCGATGGCACCCAGCTCGTTCTCGTTTCTCGGCCGTGACATGGCTGTCGATTTGGGCACCGCAAATACCCTAGTTTATGTACGCGGCAGAGGGATCGTCCTCAACGAGCCGTCGGTGGTCGCTATCAACACGACCACACGCGAGATCGTGTCGGTCGGCAGCGAGGCCAAACGCATGATTGGCCGCACGCCCGGCAACATCGTCGCGGTACGTCCGTTGAAAGACGGCGTCATCGCCGATTTCGACACCACAGAACGGATGTTGCGTTACTTCATCCGTAAGGTGCACCGGCGAAATCACCTGGTACGCGGGCCTCGTGTGGTCGTGTGTGTCCCAAGTGGAGTGACGGGCGTCGAACAACGCGCGGTGAAGGAGTCGACGTACAACGCCGGTGCCAGCAAGGTTTTCATCATCGAAGAGCCGATGGCCGCGGCAATCGGTTCCGGGTTGCCGGTCAGTGAGCCGACCGGCAACATGGTCGTCGACATCGGCGGTGGCACGACCGAGGTCGCGGTGATCTCGCTCGGCGGCATCGTGACGAGTCAGAGCATCCGGGTCGGCGGTGACGAGCTGGACTCGTCGATCATCAACTACGTCAAGAAGGAATATTCATTGATGCTCGGCGAACGCACCGCCGAGGAGATCAAGATGGCGATCGGCTCGGCATTCCCGACCGCCGACGACCAGCAGGCCGAGATTCGCGGACGGGACCTGGTCAGCGGACTGCCCAAGACGATCGTGGTCAGCGACGCGGAGATTCGCAAAGCCGTCGAAGAACCGGTGAATGCCATCGTTGACGCGGTGAAGACCACTTTGGACAAATGCCCGCCCGAGTTGGCCGGCGACATCATGGATCGCGGCATCGTGTTGACCGGTGGCGGCGCGCTGCTGGCCGGCCTGGACGAGCGGCTCAAACACGAGACGTCGATGCCGATCATCATCGCGGACAACCCGCTGCATTCGGTGGCGCTCGGATCTGGCCGCTGCGTGGAGGATTTCGACGCGTTGCAGGCCGTTCTCGTCTCCGAGCCGCGTCGGTAGCAGCGGTTTCTTGCCGGTGGAGCATCAATGAGGAGCTCGGGCCGACGCCAGCGGCTGACCATCGTCGGCCTGGTGGCGATCTGCGTCGTGCTGTTGGCCCTGGACTCGCAGGGCACCACCTTCACCCGCGCGCGCGATGCCGCCAGCCGAGCCTTCGGTCCGCTCGAGCGCAGCGCCAATTCGGTCTTCGACCCGGTCGGCAACTTCTTCTCTGGGCTGCCCGACGTCGGATCCAACAAAAGCAAGATCGACGCCTTGAAGCGGCAGAACGACCAGCTGCGTAGCCAGTTGCGGGAGTCCTCGGTCAACAGCGAGCGGTCCAACGCGCTACGCCAACTCGGTCTGTTTGTCGGCCGTACGCAGTTCAAGGTGGTGACCGCGACCGTCCTTGATTTCGGTCCTTCGCTGGGCTTCGAGTGGGCGGTACGGGTCGACGTCGGCACCAATGCCGGCGTCCGCGATGGCATGACAGTCATCAGCGCAAACGGGTTGGTCGGACGGATCAAGCAGGCCAGCGCCGACACCAGCATCGTTGTACTGGCGATCGACCCCGGCTCGTCGGTCGGCGTCCGGGTCGCCCGCACCGGCGAGCTCGGCCTGGTCAGCGGGGACGGGCTGCGCAGCATGCACTTCACCCCGCTGAACCCCAGGTCGAAGGTCAAGGCCGGCGACACCCTGATCACCGGACCGTACGGGGCCTCGACCTACGCCGCGGGCGTACCGCTGGGCAAGGTAACGCACGTATCGCACAGTGCGGCCAACGCGTCGGCGAGCGTGGACCCGTATGTCAACTACACCTCGCTGGACGTGCTGGCCGTGGTGCTCAACGCACCCAAGCCGACCAGCCGACAGCTGACCACGCCGAGCTCGGCCGCCCAGCCCGATGCCACCCCGTCCCGGAAGGCCGGCCGATGACCGTCCGACCAATTGCCGTGCTCGTCGGCGCCGTCGCGATCGTGGTGGCGCTGATCCTGCAGACCACGGTCTTCAGCCGGCTGCCATTGCCCGGCAACGCGCCGAACCTGCTGCTCGTCCTGGTCGTCGCGTCCGCATTGGCCGGTGGGGTCCCGGCCGGCGTGGGTATGGGCTTCTTCACCGGCCTGGCCGCCGACCTGATCAGCAACCACCCGCTGGGGTTGTTGGCGTTGGTGTTCCTGGCCGTTGGCCTGGTCGTCGGACGGATCGAGGCGCCCAGCGAGCGCAGCGTCTTCTGGCCGGTGGTGATCGTGGCGGTCGCCGCGGTGGCGTCGTTCGTGCTTTACCTGGTCATTTACGAGCTGATCGGGCGGCACGGCATTGATTGGCGAACCCAGTTGCGGGGGTTGCCCGAGGCAGTTCTTTACGACGTGATGCTGACGCCGTTCGTGGTCCCGGTGGTGGCCGCGGTCGAGCGCCGACTTCGCGTCCCAGCGATGCGGTAAATCAGTCGTACGGTAGGTCCGGAGGGGGGACGGTACATGGAGCGCGTCAGCCTGCGCATGCTCGTGCTGCGAGTACTGGTCGCGGCGCTCGTGGTGACGTTGGGCGCGCGGCTGTACTACCTGCAGGTCGTCGACAAGCAGCTGGCCCGCTCGGCCAGTGCGCAGCAGACCCGGCAGGTCATCCTGCCCGCCCCGCGCGGCAACATCGTCGATGACACCGGCCAGCCGCTGGCCGACAATCAGCAGTCGCTGGTGATCTCGGTCGACCGCAGCGTGCTGGCCCAGCAGTCGGACAACGGCAAGGCCGTCCTGGCCCGCCTCGCCGACGTGATCCATGTTCCGGCCAGCCAGCTGAAGAACGAGATCCGGCTGTGCACCCGCGGCGTCTCCAAGCCGTGCTGGACCGGCTCGCCGGTGCAGCCGGTCCCGGTCGCCACCAACGCCACCGACGCCGAGGTGCTCCGTATTTCCGAGCACCGCGAGGATTTCTCCGGCGTCGACGTGCAGACCCTGCCGGTCCGCGAGTACCCGCAGCGCGGTAACTCCAGCCACGAGGTCGGCTACGTCGGCGCGGTGACCCAGGACGAGATCGACGCTGCCGCGTCCGAGCCGGGACCGGGCCTGCACGACGAGGACACGATCGGGCGCAGCGGGCTGGAGAAGCAGTACGACGCCCAGCTGCGCGGCACCGACGGCATCCGTACCGTCTCGGTCGACCCGACCGGCGCCGCGACCGGAACCGTCTCGACCACCGCGCCCAAGCCGGGCGACACCCTGGTGACCAGCCTGGACAACAACGTCGAGTCGATCGCCCAGAAGGCGCTGCAGAACGAACTGGTCTCCAGCCGCAATACCTTCGACCCGAAGTCCGGCCAGAACTTCGCCGCGCCCAGCGGCGCGGTCGTGGTGATGGACCCGGACACCGGGCGGGTGTTGGCGCTGGCCAGCTACCCGACGTTCGACCCGAACGTCTTCACTGGCGGCATCAGCCAGTCCGAGCTGGCCAAGCTGGACTCGCCCAGCGCGAACACGCCGATGGTGTCGCGGGCGGTGCAGGGTCAGTTCGCCCCCGGCTCGACCTTCAAGCTCTCGACCGCCTCCGCGATCACGATGGACCACCAGCTCGGCCTCGACCAGAAGGGCCAGTGCCCGCCGTCGCTGCAGATCGGAAACCAGAAGAAGACCAACTTCGACAGCGAATCGCTGCCCGGCGACATCTCCCTCAGCGAGGCGCTCGCGTTCTCCTGCGACACGTTCTTCTACCGGTACGCGATCCAGGCCTGGAATTCGGACCAGAAGCTGGTGGACAACGGCAAGAAGCCGGTCGAGGCGCTGCAGGCGATGGCTCGGGCGTACGGCTTCGGCAGCGCGCCAGGTATCGACCTGCCGGCCGGCGACCAGACCTCCGGCGCGATCGTGGACCGGGCGTTCCTCAAGCAGCAGTGGGAGCAGAACAAGCAGCAGTACTGCACCAACGCCAAGCAGGGCTACCCCAACGTCTCCGACCCGAGCCGGCGGGCGTACCTGACCGAGATCGCCAAGGAGAACTGCACCGATGGCTGGCGGTTCACCATCGGTGAGTCGGCCGACATGGCGATCGGGCAGGGCCAGACGACCGTCAGTCCGCTGCAGTTGGCTACGGCATATTGCGCGCTGATCAACGGTGGCACCTTGTACGAGCCGACTATCGGCAAGGCGCTGGTCGACCCGCAGGGCAAGGTCGTGCAGACCATCAAGCCGACGGTCCGCCGGCACGTTCCGGTCAGCCAGACCGTGCTGAACTACATCCGCAACTCGCTCGCGTTCGGCAACGGCGGGGTTTCCGGCGAAACCGCGTTCGCCGGGTATCCGCTGAACCGGTTCCCGATGGGCGGCAAGACCGGTACCGCTCAGGTTTTCGGCAAGCAGGACACGTCGTGGTTCGCCTCCTGGTCGCGGGCCGGCAAGCAGCGGTACGTCGTCGTCGGCATGGTCGAGCAGGCCGGCACCGGTGCCCGTGCCGCCGCGCCGATGGTCCGGCAGGTGTACCAAGGTATGTACGGATTGGGCGGCCCGAAGGCGCAGCCGGCGCTGCCCGGCGCCCAGATGCCCAGCGCGCTGCCCAAGATCGCGCCGTACGCCAACCAGGTCCAGTCCGGTGAGATCGTCGGGTCGCAGCCTTCTGCCAGCGCGAGCCCGCATGGCCAGGCGGCCGGCCCGCCCTCCGGCCCGCCCGCGATCACCCAGACCACCCGCTCGAGACGTGCGAGCCGGTACGAAAGACGGCGACGCCATGGTTGACCTCGGCCGCGTTATCACGCCACCGGCGATCCGTTCGGCATCCCGGCCGCTGCGGGGCGAGCTACCGGCCTGGCGCCGGGTCGACTGGATTCTGCTCCTCGCCGCGCTTGCCCTGGCCCTGATCGGGTCGCTGCTCGTGTGGTCGGCGACCAAGCAGCGTCAGCTCGCCCTCGGTCTGGATCCAGAGGCGTACTTCAAGAAGCACCTGCTCAACCTGGTGATCGGGGCCGTACTCGGCACGATCATCGCGGTGATCGACTACCGGAGGCTGCGGACGTGGGCGCCGGCGATTTACGTCGCCGCGTGTTTCGGTTTGCTGGCGGTACTGGGCATCGGTTCGACGATCAACGGCGCGCATTCCTGGATCGTGTTGCCGGCCGGATTCCAGATTCAGCCGTCGGAGTTCGCGAAATTCGGCCTCGTGGTCAGCATGGCGATGCTGTTGGCTGAGCGGCGGGAACGCGAAAACCGCCGGGTCGGTGCGGATGTGCCGCTGGTGTTGTTGCTGGCGGCCATTCCGATGGGGCTGATCATGTTGCAGCCCGACCTCGGTACGGTCCTGGTTTTCGTTTTCACGATTCTCGGCGTGCTGTCGGTGGCCGGGGTTTCCTGGAAATGGATCGTCGCACTGATCATGGTCGGCATCATCGTCGTGTATGCCGCGGTGGCGTTCCACATTCTCAAGAGCTACCAACTCGACCGGTTCAAGGCGTTCACGAACCCGCAGGGCAACAGCACCGCCGCGTACAACGTCGATCAGGCCCGGATCGCCATCGCCACAGGCGGTTTGACCGGGCAGGGTCTGTTCCACGGCAAGCAGACGCAGGGCCGGTTCGTGCCCGAACAGCAGACCGACTTCGTATTCAGCGTCGCCGGCGAAGAATTAGGGTTGGTCGGCGCGGGCGGGATCGTCGTGCTGTTCGCGATCATGCTGTGGCGGGCGCTGCGGATCGCCGGCCGGTCGCCCGATCTGTTCGGAAAGCTGGCCGCGGTCGGGGTTGTGTCATGGCTGGCGTTCCAGACGTTCGTCAACATCGGTATGACGCTGGGCATCATGCCGGTGACGGGTC
Source organism: Mycobacteriales bacterium (assembly GCA_040414495.1). Lineage (GTDB taxonomy): Bacteria > Actinomycetota > Actinomycetes > Mycobacteriales > QHCD01 > DATAVB01. The sequence goes on along the minus strand of JBEDUI010000251.1, from coordinate 7,854 downwards.
TGCCGTTGCCGTTCGTGTCGTACGGCGGCTCGTCGATGTTCGCCGACTGCATGGCGATCGGTTTGCTGCAGAACATCCACATGCGTACGAAAATCGCGCCGCGCCGCTGAGTTTGGATCGCGCTGGCGGCGTTAGCTCGGCATTCGGTTGAGCTCCTTGCGCCCGCGTCTTTAGCGCTTGCGCCGCCGAGTTCCGGCCGCTCGCGCGTTTTTCGCCCGGTCGCCGGTTTTCCGGTCGCCCGCGCATTTTTCGCGCGCGTCGCGGGTTCCAGTGATCCGCGCGGCTCGCGCTCGCTTCGCCCCATCCGCTCCGCCGAGCGTCGGTCGCCCGGCCGCCACGATTTTCGTGATCATGAGTAGATTTGGTATGGATTTCGGTAGCAAATCGACTCACGATCATGGGAAGGGAGCTGGCGAGCCCGGTTCGCCGCCCCGTTCTCGGTCCGCCGCCCGTTCTCGGTTGGCTGCCCGCGCGTGCTTCGCCCGCCTGCCGATCTTCATGATCATGATGTTTTTCGTACGCAAATCGTTGACGTATGCCATCACGATCAAGCGATCCGGGCGGGCTCCGGGCTGAGTGGGGGATTCGGGCGCCGGGAGCAATTCGGGCCAGGGACGGAGTGGGGTATTCGGGCCGGGTGGGCCTCTGGGCCGGCTAGCCACGCAGGCTCCGGACGGGCATCGGTGCTTGCGCGGGACGTCTGAGCGGATCGGGCACTAAGACGTCTGAGCGGGTACGGAAGCCGACCGAAGCGCCCGTAAGCCCGTGCTACGGAAAATCGGTGGCGCCGGTGTATAACGTGGAATCACTACGACGTTGATCCGGCCATCACCGGGGAGTCTCCGGAAGAACGGGCGGCACGCGCCGCCTCAGTAGAACCGGGCGGGTCCGGCCCGTCACAGCCGGCCTATGAGTGGGTGCCGCGTGCGGCACCAAGTGGGGTGGTACCGCGGGAGCGCAAGCCTGGTCGCCGAACAAGCAGCGGCGGCGAGCGTCACTCTCGTCCCTGCAGCGGCAGCGACGAGCGGAGGACCCGGTGACCTACCCGAAGGACGACCCGACCAGACCCGTGCCCGGGCAACCGGAATTCCCGGCGCTGGAAACCGAAATCCTGGATTACTGGCGGCGCGATGGCACGTTCGCCGCGTCGGTGGCGGCCCGTCCGGACGGCGACAACGAATTTGTTTTCTACGACGGCCCGCCGTTCGCCAACGGGCTGCCGCATTACGGCCATCTACTGACCGGATTCGTCAAGGATGTCGTACCCCGGTACAAAACCATGCGCGGCGCTCGGGTGGAGCGACGCTTCGGCTGGGATTGCCACGGCCTGCCGGCCGAAGTGGCCGCCGAACGGGAATTGGGGCTCGCCGGCAAGCGCCAGATTCTCGACATGGGCGTCGCCGAATTCAACGCGAAATGCCGCTCGTCGGTGCTGCGGTACACCAAGGAATGGGAGGGTTACGTCACCCGGCAGGCTCGGTGGGTCGATTTCGAGAACGACTACAAGACGCTCGATCTGTCCTATATGGAGAGTGTGTTGTGGGCATTCGGCCGGCTGTACGACAAGGGCCTGATCTACGAGGGATTTCGGGTGCTGGCGTACTGCTGGCGCTGTGAAACACCGCTGTCGAATTCCGAAACCAGGCAGGACGATTCGTACCGGGATCGCGATGATCCCGCCGTAACGGTGGCGTTCGAGCTCGAAACCGGGGAACGGGCGTTGGTGTGGACCACCACGCCCTGGACGTTGCCAGCCAATCTCGCCCTGGCCGTATCGCCCGATCTGGACTATGCCGTACTGGAACGCGACGGGGTGCGTTATCTGGTCGCCGAGTCGCGGCTGGCCGAATACGAGGCTGATGCACAACGGGTGGGGACGCGTTCGGGCGCGGAGTTGGTCGGCACCACATACCGGCCGCTGTTTCCGTATCTGGCCAACACGGCCGGCGCATTCCGAGTGTTGGCGGCGGATTTCGTCACCGCCGAGGAGGGTACCGGCATCGTGCACCTCGCCCCGGCTTACGGCGAGGACGACCAGAAAGCCTGCACCGACGCCGGAATACCGACCGTGCTCACCGTGGACGACCAGGCCCGATTTACCGGCCAGGTCCCGGATTACCAAGGCCTGCAGGTATTCCAGGCCAACCGGCGGATCATCGACGACCTGGCGAAAGCCGGCGCATTAGTCAGCGAAGAGCGGTATACCCACAGCTATCCGCACTGCTGGCGGTGCGACACACCGCTGATCTACAAGGCGGTCAACAGTTGGTTCGTTCAGGTGACCAAACTCCGCGAACGCATGGCCGAATTGAACCAACAAATCACCTGGGTTCCGTCCCATGTGCGCGACGGCTCGTTCGGCAAATGGCTGGAAAACGCGCACGACTGGTCGATCAGCCGCAACCGGTTTTGGGGTTCGCCGATCCCGGTATGGAGATCCGACGACCCGAATTATCCGCGGGTCGACGTATACGGGTCGCTGGATGAGCTGGAGCGGGATTTCGGCGTACGCCCGGTCGATTTGCACCGGCCGGCGGTCGATGAGTTGACTCGGCCCAATCCCGACGATCCGACCGGTAAATCCACGATGCGGCGGGTGCCGGAGGTGCTGGACTGCTGGTTCGAGTCCGGCTCGATGCCATTCGCCCAGGTGCATTATCCGTTCGAGAACGCCGATTGGTTCGACAAGCATTACCCGGGCGATTTCATCGTCGAATACGTCGGCCAGACCAGAGCGTGGTTCTACACCCTGCACGTCCTCGCCACCGCGCTTTTCGACCGGCCGGCATTCCGCACCGCGGTGACCCACGGCGTGATACTCGGCGACGACGGCCGGAAGGCCAGCAAGAGCCGGCGTAATTTCCCCGACCCGGAACGGATGTTCGCCCTACACGGGGCGGACGCGGTCCGCTGGTCCCTGGTCTCCTCGCCGCTGATGCGCGGCGGTGAGGGCGCACTCACCGAATCCGCGATCCGCGATGCGACCCGGCAGGCCCTGCTCCCATTATGGAATGCCTGGTATTTCTTCGCGCTCTACGCCAACGCCGACGGATATCAGGCGCAATTCCGTACGGATTCGCCGCACCAGCTGGACCGCTACATCCTGGCCAAGCTACGCGCGCTTCTCGGCACGGTGACGGGAATGCTCGATGGCTACGACATTTCCGCCGCTTGCGCCGAGGTACGGGCATTTCTTGACGCGCTCTGCAATTGGTACATCCGCCGCAGCCGGGACCGGTTCTGGCGAGCCGAGGCTGAGGCATTCGACACCCTCTACACGGTGCTGGAAACGTTGACCCGGATCACCGCACCACTGCTGCCGATGCAGAGCGAACAGATCTGGCGCGGCCTCACCGGCGGACGCAGCGTGCATTTGACCGACTGGCCGTCCACTGTGGACTTTCCGGAAGACAAAGACCTGGTGTCGCGAATGGACACTGTCCGTACGGTGTGTTCGGCTGCGGCCTCGGTCCGCAAAAGCGCTGGCGTACGGGTCCGGCATCCGCTGGCCGCACTCACCGTCGCCGGTCCGGTATGCGAGCGGTTGCACGGCTTCACCGGCTTGATCGCCGATGAGCTGAACGTCAAAGAGGTACGGCTTGTCGCCGACGAGCAGACCGTCGCCACGACCGTGCTGGCGCTGCGTCCGCGGGTGCTCGGGCCGCGGCTCGGCGCCGACGTGCAGCGGGTGATCGCGGCGGTCAAGGCCGGCGACTGGTCCGCCTCCGCGGATAAGGTCGTGGCCGGCGGGGTGACATTGCGCGAAGGCGAATACAGCCTCGAGGTGGCGCCGGCACCGGGTACCGCAGCCGCCACGCTGCTCGATGGAATCGTCGTTCTGGACACGACGATGACGCCGGAATTGCTGGCCGAGGGAACCGCGCGCGACGTCATCCGGGTTGTGCAGAATGCCCGCCGCGAGGCCGGTTTGGCGGTCAGCGACCGAATCGATCTCACGGTATCCGGCTCACCGGGCGCGCTCGCGGCGGTGGCCGAACACCGGGAATTGGTGGCCCGCGAGACGCTGGCCCAGCGGGTTCGCGTGGAGGCCAAAACCGACGGGACCACCGCGGTAGGGGAGGCGGACCACATCACGGTGCACCTCGCGCCAGCGGCCGCCTCACCAAGAAACGAGCGAGAGGTGTGACCCGCCACACCGTTGGTGGCGGTACTGAGCGATCGGCGGTAAGACAAAATCGGCGGTGAGACCAAGCCGAACGCCAGAGAAGGGATTTCTTTGATGACATTGTCCGCGGGGGAGCAGCTACGCGCGATCGGCGTGGAGCTCGCGGCAATGTCGCAAACCGGTCTGGCTTTCGCCTCCGATCGTTACGACCTGTCCCGATACCGGCGACTACGCGAGATTTCGGCCGAGCTGTTCGGGTTGCTCGCCTCGGAGCCGGCCGAACCGATCACCGCTGCGTTGGAAATGGACAAGGGCTACGCCACCCCGCACGTCGACGTACGCGGCGCGCTCTTTGACGGCGACCGGGTGCTGCTCGTGCGCGAGGCCGCGGACGGTTGCTGGACGCTACCCGGCGGCTGGGCCGATGCGCTGGATCGCCCGACGGCCGCCACCGAACGGGAATTCGCCGAGGAAGCGGGCCTGGCGGTCAAGGCGACCCGCCTGGCCGCGGTCTGGGACGGCATGGTGAGCAACGGCCACCGCGCCAGCGGCGCCCCGTTCCACATTTGGAAACTGGCCTACCTGTGCGAGCGCATCGACCCCGCCGCCCAGCCGCAGGCGGGCCTGGACGGTGAAACCACCGACGTCGACTTCTTCGATCTGGATGAGCTGCCGCCGCTGTCGACCCGGCGTACCACCGAGGCGCAACTGCGAGCGCTGCTGGAGCGCCATCGCGACTGCAAACTCGCCCCGTACAGCGACTGAATCAGCCCCGCGCTGCGACTGAATCAGCCCCGTACAGCGACCAGAGCAGCGACTAAGAGCGACGCCGGATAGCGGCTCAGCCAGCCGCCGCTACCCTCGTACCCATGCCTGTCGAGTCACTCTTTCCCCGACTGGAACCGCTGCTGCCCAAGGTCAGCAAGCCGATCCAGTACGTCGGCGGTGAACTCAACGCCACGGTGAAGGACTGGGACTCGGTCGATGTCCGCTGGTGCCTGTGTTATCCCGACGCCTACGAGGTCGGGCTGCCCAATCAGGGCGTGATGATCCTGTACGAGATCCTCAACGAGCGCCCGGACGTGCTGGCCGAACGCACGTACACGGTGTGGCCGGATCTCGAGGCGCTGATGCGTGAGCACGAGATTCCGCAGTTCACCGTCGACGCGCACCGGCCGGTCGGCGAATTCGATGTGCTGGGCGTCTCGTTCGCCACCGAACTGGGCTACACCAACCTGCTCAGCGTGCTCGACCTGGCCGGCATTCCGCTGCTGGCCACCGACCGGACCGACGAGCACCCGATCGTCCTCGCCGGCGGACACGCCGCCTTCAACCCCGAGCCGGTCTCGGACTTCCTCGACGCCGCCGTCCTCGGCGACGGTGAACAGGTCGTACTGGCCATCAGCGACGTGCTCAAAGAGCACAAGAGCCGGGCCGACCGGCTGGCCGCGCTGGCGCAGGTCCCGGGCGTGTACGTACCGCAGTTCTACGACGTGGCCTACGCCGCTGACGGCACGATCAGCCAGGTCGCGCCCAACCGTCCCGGCGTACCGAAGCGGGTCGAGAAGCGCACGACCATGGACCTGGACGCCTGGCCGTACCCGAAACAACCGCTGGTCCCGCTGGCCGAAAGCGTGCACGAACGCATGTCGGTCGAGATCTTCCGCGGCTGCACCCGCGGCTGCCGGTTCTGTCAGGCCGGGATGATCACCCGACCGGTCCGGGAACGGTCGATCACCGGCATCGGCGACATGGTGCAGAAGGGCCTGGAGGCGACCGGGTTCGAGGAGGTCGGGCTGCTGTCGCTGTCCTCGGCCGACCACAGCGAAATCGGCGAGATCGCCAAGGGCCTGGCCGACCGGTATGAAGGCAGCAAGACCTCGCTGTCGCTGCCCTCGACCCGGGTCGACGCGTTCAACGTCACGCTGGCTGAGGAACTGACCCGGGGCGGTCGCCGGTCCGGGCTGACGTTCGCCCCCGAAGGCGGCAGCGAACGGCTGCGCAAGGTCATCAACAAGATGGTCACGAAGGAAGACCTGATCCGTACCGTCACGACCGCGTACGAAAACGGCTGGCGGCAGGTGAAGCTCTACTTCATGTGTGGGTTGCCTACCGAAACTGACGAGGACGTACTGGAAATCGCGTCCATGGCGCACGACGTGATTCGTGCCGGCCGGGAAGCGGTCGGCAGCAACGACATCCGCTGTACGGTCTCGATCGGCGGTTTCGTACCCAAGCCGCATACGCCATTCCAGTGGGCGGCTCAGTGCGATCCGGACACAGTGGACCGTCGGCTGAAAAAGTTGCGTGACGCGATCAACTCGGACCGCAAGCTGGGCAAGGCGATCGGCTACCGCTACCACGATGGTCAGCCCTCGATGATCGAAGGCCTGCTCTCCCGTGGCGACCGGCGGTTGGGCGCCGTCATCCGTCGCGTGTGGAGCGAGGGCGGGCGTTTCGACGGCTGGCGGGAGTACTTCTCGTACGAACGCTGGGTCGCCGCGACACAGGCCGAACTGGCGCCGCACGGCATCGACCTGGACTGGTACACCACCCGCGAACGCGGCGAGACCGAGATCCTGCCGTGGGACCACCTGGACTCCGGGCTGGACAAGGAATGGCTCTGGGAAGACTGGCAGGACGCGCTCGATGAGACCGAGTTGGACGACTGCCGGTGGACCCCGTGCTTCGACTGCGGTGTCTGCCCGGACCTCGGTACCGAGATCCAGATCGGGCCGACCGGTCGCAAGTTGCTGCCGCTGACCCCAGTGAGTCGATGAGCCGCCGGCAGCCGCAGACCGAGGTCGAGCCGGTCGTACAGCGGATGCGGATCCGGTACGCGAAGCGCGGCCGGCTCCGGTTCGCCTCGCACCGCGACTTCGCCCGGGCGTTGGAACGGGCGATCCGGCGCGCCGGAGTACCGATCGCGCATTCGGCCGGGTTCACGCCGCATCCGCGGGTGTCATACGTCGGCGCCGCGCCGACCGGGGCGGCCAGCGAAGCGGAGTACGCGGAGTTGGCGTTGCGGCGGGAGGTCGAGCCGCAGGCGTTACGGTCCGCGCTCGACGCCGCGCTGCCGCCAGGTCTTGATGTGGTCGAGTGCGTCGAAGCCGACGCCGGCCCGGGGTTGGCCGATCTGATCGACACCAGCGTGTGGCGCATCGAGTTGCCGGGCGAGTCGCCGCAGGTCGTGGCGGCTGCGGTCGAGGCGTTGCTGGCGGCAGAATCGGTGGAGGTCGAGCGCCGTACGAAGAGTGGTCGCAAGATGGTCGACGTACGGTCCGCGATCCTTTCGTTGAGCACCGATCCGGATGCCGTGACGCTGGCCACTGGTGTGTCGGGGCAGGGCGCGTCAGACGAGCGGTCGAGTTGCGGCTGTGCGATAATTGCGGCGGTTGTGCGGCATACCACACCTGCCGTGCGACCCGACGACGTGCTCGCCGCACTGCGTATCGTCGCCGATCTGGTGCCAACCATGCCCTTGCGGGCGACCCGGTTGGCGCAGGGCCGGCTCGATCACGACGGTCGGCTTGCCGACCCGCTCGCGCCCGACCGGGCGGCCGCTGTGACTGTGGTGCCCACCATGGCATTCGATGGGGCATCCGACGGCCAGCCGGGGATTGGTGCGGGCCCGGGTCCGGCGCCGTCGTTCGGCACGGCACCGACGGACTGATCTGCGATCGACCGGTTCTCGGTGAGCGGCGGTCCTCGTGACCGGCGCGACCACA
>JBEDUI010000250.1:0-28839 GCA_040414495.1 Mycobacteriales bacterium | reverse complement strand
GCGTGTCCGCAACTGGCCCGCCTCGACCCCCTGTCTCAACTCCCTGTTCACCCCGTGTCTCAAGTCCCTGTCTCACCCCGTGGCCGCACCTATCCCGGTCCGCCGCCACCCGTGCCCGCGCTCCCCCCGCTTTGTTGATCATGAAGTTCCCTGCACGACACGCCGGCGACACGCCGACATTCGTGTCGACAAACTTCATGATCAACAAAGAGGGGGGCAGGGTGAGGCGCGGCCACGGGGGTTGAGACAAGGGGTCGAGCCGGGCCGATTGCGGACAGGCGCGGCGCCGCGATAAGCCGTGCGCAATAGGCTGCGATTATGGCTGTCCGTACGGGAAAGACTGCCCATATCGCCTGGTACGCCCACGGCGACAATCCAGAAATCCTGCTCCTGCACGGTTTCAGCGATTCGGCGGCCTGCTGGGATCCGCTGGTCGACCGCTTCGGCACGGACGTACTCACCCTGGATGCCCGTGGCCACGGCGAATCTGACATGCCCGACGAGCCGGTCAGCGCCGATCGACAGGCCGCCGACGCGGCCGCCGTGCTGGATGACCTGAACCTCGGGCCGGTCGTTGTCATCGGCCACTCGATGGGCGCGGCCAACGCCGCCGCCCTGGGCCGGGCCCGTCCCGACCTCGTCAAAGCCCTGGTACTGGAGGACCCGCCGCGCGGCGACCGACCGGCCCAGCAGCGCCGGCCGTTCCCGGAGTCGCTGGCCGCGACCCGGGCCCAGGACGTACCGACCCGGGTCGCCAAAGGCAAGGCCGACCATCCACTGTGGCCGGACGACGAATTCGAGCCGTGGGCGATCTCCAAAGGCCAGCTGAGCCAACGGATCTTCGAGGTCCCGGTCGAGGGCGCGAATCCGTTGCAGGAGGTGCTCGGCTCGATCACCCGCCCGGTGCTGCTCATCCATGGCGACCCGGACCGGGGCGGTCTGATCTCATCCGAATTCGCCGTGGAATGCGGGCAGGCGGCCGGCGGCAAGCTGACTTCCGTACATGTCGCCGGCGTCGGGCACAACGTACGCCGGGAGGACCGGGCCGCCTACCTCTCGGCCGTGAACGCATTCCTGAACGAGGTGTCCTCGCTCTCGCCGTAACGCCAGTAGACCGACGTGCTGGCCTGGCTACGCCGCAGTCCCCGCTCATCGCGCAGGTACTTCCGCAGATCGCGTACGGTCGCGGCCTCGGCACCGACCCAGGCGTGCACCTTTCCGGCCGGGAACGGGGCATCCCGGACCGCCCGGATCAGCAGGCCGGACCGTCCGGCCGGCGCTCCGTCGCGGTGCAGCCAGGTGCATTCGACCTCGCCGGCGCCCTCCAACGGCTGCCGCTCACCCGCATCGGCCACCTCGATGAACACGCGGGCCCGGGCGCCGGCCGGGAGCTGCTCCAGAATCGCGCTGATCGCCGGCAACGCCGTCTCGTCGCCGGCCAGCAGGTAGCAGTCGACATCCGGTTCGAGCTGGTACGCCCGGGACGGACCGGCGAAGATCAGCCGTTCACCCGGTTGCGCCTTTTCCGCCCAGCCGGAGGCGAATCCGCCCTCGTGGCAGACGAAGTCGATGTCGAGTTCCCGCCGCGCCGCATCAACCCGGCGGACCGTGTACGTCCGCATCGTCGGCTGCACGGTCGAGAACGCCCGCCGCGCATTGTCCAAAGTGAGCGGATCGGGCAGCTGGGCACCGGGCTCGTAGAAATACAGGATTACGTGCTGGTCCGTACCGTTGCTGGCGAATTCCGCCAGCTGCTCGCCGCCCACCGTGACCCGCACCATGGCCGGGGTGACCCGCTCGGTCCGGTGGACTTCAGTGCTCCAGAGTCGCTGCGGGGTTCGGGCCTGCGTCACGGCCCAGACCCTACGCTGGGTCCGTGACCACACAGACCGGGTACGCCGACAGCGAGGTCGGGCGACTGCGGACCGTGCTGTTGCACCGGCCCGGACCAGAGCTCAAACGCCTGACGCCGCGCAACAACGACCAGCTGCTCTTCGACGCGATCCCGTGGGTCGGCCGGGCGCAGGAAGAACACGACGCGTTCGCCCAGGCGCTGCGGGATCGCGGGGTCGAGGTGCTGTACGTGGCCGACCTGCTGCAGGAGGTGCTGCACCAGGCGCCGGCCCGGTCGTACGCGATCGGCGCGGTCACCGACGATGTGCGGCTGGGGCACTCGCTGCGCGCGGCGGTGGGCGGCTACCTGGCCGATCTGCACCCGGCCGACCTGGCCACGGCGCTGATCGCCGGCGTAACCCAACGCGAGCTGAAGTCCGGCCGCGGCCTGGCGTACAAGCTGATGGACGAGCACGACTTCGTGGTCAACCCGTTGCCGAACCTGCTGTTCACCCGGGACTCCAGCGTCTGGATCGCCGACCGGGTAGCGGTCACCAGCCCGTCGTTGGAGGTACGCCGGCGGGAGGCGCAGCTGCTGGAGACGATCTACGCACACCATCCGCGGTTCGCCGGCACCGGTCAGCTGTACGCCCCGGGCCAGGAGTGGTTGGAGGGCGGCGACGTACTGCTGCTCGCACCGGGTGTGCTGGCCGTCGGGGTCGGACAACGCACCACGCCGGCCGGGGTGGAGTCGTTGGCCCGCAGCGCGTTCGCCGCCGGGGTCGCCCACACCGTGCTCGTGGTACCGATCGCACAGGAACGCGCGACCATGCACCTGGACACCGTATGCACCATGGTCGACACCGACGCGGTGGTGACGTATCCGCCGCTGGCCGACTCGCTGCAGTGCTACACGCTGCGGGCCGAGGACGGTACGGACGAACTGCAGATCACCGGCCCGGCGCCGTTCTTCCCGACCGCGGCCGCGGCGATGGGGATCGACTCGCTGCGGGTCATCGACACCGGCCTGGACCCGGTCACGGCCGAACGCGAGCAATGGGACGACGGCAACAACACGCTGGCGATCGCGCCGCGGCTGACCGTGGGGTACGAGCGCAACATCGAGACGAATGCCCGGCTCGAGGCGGCTGGGATCGAGGTCGTACGGATCGCCGGCAGCGAGCTGGGCAGCGGCCGGGGCGGCCCGCGCTGCATGTCCTGCCCGGTCGAACGCGCGCCGGTCACTGACCACAATCGGTCCTGAGCGTTATTTCCAAGCCGTTACGGGAAAGGGTTCTGTCCGTACCGCGACCGGACTAGGGTGTGGCGGCACTGGGCGACGTCCGCGGAGGCGACCATGCAGGGACTCATGCAGGATTATCCGCTCACGTTGCCGCCGGTATTCGCCCGAGCCGAACGGCTCTACCCCGACAAGACCATCGTCACCGCGACGTGCGGTGGCATCGTCCGGAGCACATACGGCGCATGGGCGGACGAGACGCGGCGACTGGGCAGCGTCTTCGACACACTCGGTATTTCGCCCGGCGGTCGCGTCGGCTCGATGGCCTGGAACACCGAGCACCATCTGGCGCTCTATTGGGCCGCGCCGTGCACTGGACGCGTTTTGCACACGCTCAATCCCCGGTTATTCACCGACCAGCTGATATACGTCATCAACCACGGTGGCGACGAGGTGATCTTCGTCGACCGATCGCTATCCGGGGTGCTGTGGCCGTTGTTGCCGCAGCTGCCGGCTATTCGCCAGGTCGTGGTGATGGACGACGGCGCGCCAACCGAGATTCCGGACGACCCGCGAATTCTTGATTACGACAAGCTGATCGCGGCCGCGCCGCCGACCGAATTCAGCGTCACCGACGAGAATTGCGCCGCCGCGATGTGCTACACAAGCGGCACAACGGGAAATCCCAAAGGCGTCGTATATTCACACCGCTCGCTATATTTGCACGCGATTTCCTCGTTGATGCCGAACAGCATAGCGACGAGCGAGCGGGACACCGTACTGCCGGTCGTACCAATGTTTCATGCCAATGGTTGGGGATACGCGCAGGCGCCGTTGTTTGTCGGCGCGAATTTGGTATTTCCCGGACCGGACCTATCGCCGCTGGCAATTGTCCGGCTATTGGAAAGCGAAAAGGTAACCGTCACCGGCGGCGTTCCGACGGTATGGATGGGAATGCTGCCGCTGCTCGAGCAGCATGACCTGTCCTCGCTACGGATGATCCTCTGTGGAGGGTCGGCCGCTCCGCGCCCACTGTCCGAGGCGTACCGGGAGAAGCTCGGGCTGCCGCTGACCCACGCCTGGGGCATGACCGAGACCAGCCCGCTCGGCTGCGTCAGCCATATCCGCAGCACCGACCTGGGCCGGCCTGAGGAGGAGTTGGCCGACCTGCGGGCACGGCAGGGAACACCACCGGCTGGGGTCGATGCCCGGATCGTGGAGCCGGGGACGACCGACGAGCTGCCGTGGGACGACCGGGCGACCGGCGAATTGCAGGTGCGCGGCCCGTGGATCGCGGCCGGGTACTACCACGACGACCGGGCCGAGGAGTCGTTCACCGATTCATTTACTGGGGACGGCTGGCTGCGCACGGGCGACGTCGCCGCGATCGACCGGCACGGCAGCATCCGGCTGGTCGACCGGACAAAGGACCTGGTGAAATCGGGCGGGGAGTGGATCAGCTCGGTCGAGTTGGAGAACCTGCTGATGGCGCACCCGGCCGTGGCCGAGGCGGCGGTGATCGGCGTTCCGCACCCGAAATGGCAGGAACGTCCGCTGGCCTGCGTGGTGCTGGCCGATGACGCGACCGCGACGAAGGACGAACTGCTCGACCACCTGCGCGGCAAGGTGTCGAAGTGGTGGCTGCCGGACGACGTGGTGTTCATCGACGCGGTGCCACGTACGAGCGTAGGAAAATTCTCGAAAAAGGATTTACGGGCCCGGTTCGCGGATTATCAGCTACCGACGGTCTGAGCGGCGACCCTTTCTGCAGCGAACGTGACATCAAGGTCGTTTAGCCGGCCCAAAACCCACCCTCTTGCCACGGTCACCGCAAATACGGTCGACGCCCACACCGGCGAGCTTCCATCAACGGTCCGATCAACAAGTAGAGGTCTAGGCAATGCAGCCACTTTGCAGCGACACGTGACACCAGGGTCGGTCACGCCGTCGACACGCCACCTTTCTTGCAGCGACCGTGACACCAGAGTCGGTTCGCTGGTCCGGCCGCGACCGTGGGTGCAGCGACCGTGACACCAGGGTCGTTCAGGCACGCAAAACCGCCCTCCTGTCACGCTCGCTGCAATCCGGTCGCCTTCATCGTGACCATGTCCGAAACCCGCTAGCAGCCGATCCGGACCACCGGCAGACTCGATGGCGTGATCGAGGACTTCGAGGGGTGCTACCGCGCGGCGGAGAGCCGTGATCGGCGATTCGACGGGCGGTTCGTGATCGCCGTGAAGACAACCGGCATCTACTGCCGGCCGAGCTGCCCGGCCCAGACGCCGCGCCGGGAGAATGTCACGTTCTACGAGGTTGCGGCGGCGGCGCAGGCGGCCGGATTCCGGGCCTGCAAGCGGTGCCGGCCGCAGGCCTCGCCCGGCTCGCCGGACTGGGACGTACGCGCCGACCTGGCCGCCCGGGCGCTGCGCCTCATCGCCGACGGTGTCGTCGATTCCGGTGGCGTGGCCGGCCTGGCCAAGCGGCTGGCGGTGAGCGAACGGCACCTGCACCGGCTTTTGGTGGCCGAGGTCGGCGCGAGCCCGCTGGCGCTGGCCCGGACCCGGCGGGCCCAGACCGCGCGGCTGCTGATCGACTCGACCGACCTGCCGTTGACCGATATCGCGTTCACCGCGGGCTATTCGAGCGTCCGGCAGTTCAACGACAGCATCCGCGAGGCGTTCGGCGGCACCCCGAGTTCGCTGCGTTCGGCCGACCGTCGGCGGAACCAGGTCGGACCCGCCACGGGCGCGATCATGCTGCGGCTGGCATTGCGACCGCCGTACGACGCGGAAGCGTGGCTGTCCTGGCTGGCCTCGCGCGCGGTCCCCGGCATCGAAGAGCTCACCCCGACCAGCTACCGGCGTACTCTCGCCCTGCCCCGTACGACGGGCGTCATCGAACTGACCCCGGATACCGACCACCTGTCGTTGCGGTTGTCGGCCGAGAGCTTCGCCGACCTGGCCGTGGCGGTCAACCGGTCCCGGGCGCTGGGCGACTTGGACGCCGACCCGGCCATGGTGAACGACGTGTTGGGCGCCGATCCGCTGCTCGCACCGTTGGTCGCCGCCCGGCCGGGGCTACGCGTGCCCGGCCACGTCGACGGATTCGAGTTGGCCTGCCGCGCGGTGATCGGGCAGCAGATCTCGGTCGCCGGCGCCCGGACCATGCTCGGCCGCGTCGTCGAAGCATTGGGCAAGCCACTGTCCACTTCGGACGGCTCGCTGGCCCGGTTGTTCCCGACCCCGGAGGCGGTGGCGGAGTCCGAATTGGACGGTCTCGGGTTGACCGGCGCGCGGCGGCGGACGCTGCGGGCGGTCGCGACCGCGATTGCCGACGGCGAGTTGACGCTGGACCGCGGCGCGGACCGGACCGAGACCGTACGTGGATTGCTGGCGTTGCCGGGAATCGGGCCGTGGACCGCGTCGTACATTGCGATGCGGGCGCTGGGCGACCCGGACGCACTACCGGCCTCTGATCTCGGACTGCTGCGTTCGAGTAGGGCGTTGGGCGGCCCGGCAACCGCGGCCGACCTGGACGCGTATTCGGCGCGCTGGCGCCCATGGCGGGCGTACGCCGCGCAACATTTGTGGAGTTACGAAGGGAAACCGCAGTGAAGCTCGAATGGTCCACAATAGACACTCCGACCGGTCCGCTGACGTTGGTGGTGGGTCCGGACGGCCTGGTCGCCGGTGGCTTCAAGGCGCACGCGTCCGAACTGCAACTGCCGAAACCGTTGCGGGACGCGGAATTGGTCGAACGGGGTTCGCTCGGCGAGGCCACCAAAACCGCCGAACGCTATTTCGCCGGCGACCTGACCGCCTGGGACACGCTGCCGGTCATGCAAATCGGCGGCCCGTTCATCTCCGAGGCGTGGCGAGCATTACGGGCAATTCCGGCCGGTACGACGGTGACCTACACCGAATTGGCGGCACTGGCCGGACGACCGGATGCTATTCGCGCCGCCGCCCAGGCCTGCGCCACCAACATGATTGCCCCGATCGTCCCGTGCCACCGGGTAATTCGTACCGACGGATCACTCGGCGGCTATTACTACGGACTTCCGGTAAAGCGCTGGTTGCTCGACCACGAGGCGAATTACGCGGCCGAAAACCGCCAGCGTTCGCTCCGTAAAATACGAGACTAGAACCATGAGTGACATTGACGTGATTGCCATTGATCCGGAACGACTCAAAGCCATGCGCGAGGCCGGCCAGGATGAATTCGGTAATCCGTGGACGCTACGAATTGCCGAGGGCTGGGAGCCGCTGCGCTGTTGCTTGACCAAACCGGAACCGGGCGAGCAGATCGCGTTGATCTGCTACACGCCCTGGACCGACCCCAGCCCGTGGGCCGAGGCCGGACCGGTGTTCGTCCACTTTGGAGAGTGCGCGGGTCATGCCGGCGGATACCCAGCCGAGGTCGGCCACGGTCCGACCATGCTCAATCCGTTCGATGCCGACGGCGCCCGGCTTTACGACCTCATCACGTTCATCGAGCCGGGCGAGGAGCACGAGCGGATCGTGCGGGAATTGGCGCTACGGCCCGAGGTGCAGTTCGTACACGTACGCAGCGCATCGGCTGGCTGCTTCACGTTCGAGGTAAAAGCCGTTAGATAACGGCCGGAGCGGCGCCGGTTTCACTCACCATCGGGCGACCGGCCGCCTCCCACACCTGCATGCCGCCGGAGATGTTCTGCGCGTCCAGTCCGGCCTGGACCAGGTACGCAGTGACCTGGCCCGAGCGGTGCCCGGAGCGGCAGACCACCGCCACCGGCCGGTCGGCCGGCAACGCGCCCAACTGGCCCGGAACCTGGGCCATCGGAACGTGCACTGCTTCCTCGATGTGACCGGCCGCCCATTCGTCGTCCTCGCGGACGTCGAGGATGAGCGCTCCGGCCGGGATCGAGTCGATGTCGGTCGTCGGAATTGCGGGGTGAGTCATAACCGCATCGTTGCACGCGGCCCGTTACTTCAGCAGGCGGGACAGCCGGCGGTCGGCCAGCGACTGGCCGCCGGTCTGGCAGGTCGGGCAGTACTGCAGCGACTTGTCGGCGAACGACACCTCGCGGACCGTATCCCCGCAGACCGGACACGGCAGCCCGGTACGCGCATGCACCGACAGCCCGGAGCGCTTCTCCGCCTTCAACGTCGCCGCCTTCTGCCCGACCGAACGCTTCACCGCGTCGTTCAACGTGGTGATCATGGCGTCGTGCAGCCGGGTCAGCTCGTCCTCGCTCAGCCGGTTCGTCGGTTTGAACGGGGACAGCTTGGCCGCGTGCAGGATCTCGTCGGAGTACGCGTTGCCGATGCCGGCGATGATCGCCTGGCTGGTCAACGCGCCCTTGAGCTGGGCCCGCTGCGCGCCCAGCACCTTGCCCAGCTCGTCCCGGCTCAACGACAGCGCGTCCGGACCGAGCCGGGCCACGCCCGGTACCTCGATCGGGTCGCGGACCAGATAGATCGCGAGGCCCTTCTTGGTGCCCTGCTCGGTCAGGTCGAAGCCGGAGTCGTCATCCAGCCGAAGCCGCATCGCCAGCGGGCTCTTGCCCGGCCGCGGCGGCGCCGCCGGCAACGAGTCGCGCCAGTGCAGCCAGCCGCCCCGGGCCAGGTGCACGACCAGGTGCAGTCCGCTGATGTCGATGTCGAGGAACTTCCCATGCCGGCCGGCCCCGGAGACCTCCAGCCCGTTGATCGACTGCAACGGCGGATCGAACGTCTTCAGCGCACTGATCTGGGCCAGGTCGGCGCGGGCGACGACGTGACCAACCGCGCGCTCCCGCAAAAACGCGGCGAGCGCCTCTACTTCGGGCAGCTCAGGCACGGCACCAGTCTGGCACGCAGCTAAGACAGCTGGCCACGTTCACCGAATTGCGCGCTTTCAGCCCCCGAACCTGCCGACCGCCGGCCTGTCCATCTCCGCAAACTGTGACTCTGCTCCAACGGCTGGAGCAGAGTCACACGCGCTGCCGCGGGTCTCTTAAGCAGGAACGATCAGCCCAGCTCGGACAGCGCCATGACCAGATCATGCGGCAGCGGCAGCGCGGCGGCCTCGACGTTCTCCTCCAGGTGCGACACCTGGCTGGTACCAGGGATCGGCAGCACTATCGGCGCCCGCTGCAACAGCCACGCCAACGCGACCTGGGATGGCGTCGTACCCAACTCCTTGGCCGCGGTCGACAGCGGACCATCGGGTCCGGCCAGCGTTCCGGCGTCGATCGGGAAGTACGGAATGAACGTGATCCCCTCGGCCGCGCAGTAGTCGACCACGGCGTCGTGGCTGCGCCGCCGCAGGCTGTACGCGTTCTGCACGCTCGCCACCTCGATGAGGTTGCGGGCCTGCTCGACCTGAGCGACCGTGACCGCGGACAGCCCGATGTGCCGGATCTTGCCCTCGGCCCGTAGCTCGGCCAACGTGCCCAATTGCTCGGCCAACGGAACGGCCGGGTCGACGCGGTGCAGTTGGTACAGGTCGATGCGCTCCAGGCCGAGCCGACGCAGGCTCAGCTCGACACACTGGCGCAGGTAATCGGGCCGGCCGAGCGGTGTCCATTCGTCCGGGCCGCCGCGTACGTACCCACCCTTGGTGGCGATCGTGATCCCGTCGTACGGGTACAGCGCCTGCCGGATCAGTTCCTCGGAAACCGCCGGCCCGTAGGCGTCGGCGGTGTCGATGAAGTTGACGCCGAGTTCGACCGCCCGCCGCAGTACGGCAATGGCGCCCGGCTCGTCAGCCGGTGGTCCCCAAATGCCAGGTCCGGTGATCCGCATCGCGCCGAAGCCGAGACGGTTGACCGTCACATCGCCGCCGATCGTCACGGTGCCGGCGGCAGCCGCGGGCAAAGCGCTGGTCTGGCTCGTCACAGGCTGGAGTCCTCTCGTTCGGGTGATCGACCGACGGTCGAGCGCGCCGATCAGACCACGATCGGGTGGACGGAGTCCGACCACCTGATGTCGAGCAGATGGCGATCACCCGCTCGAACCCGCCCCGAGGACGGCCGACTCGTCTGCGTGATTCCGAACGCGACCTCGCCTTCTGAGGTCTGCGCCCGGCCACCGTACCGGCCGGACTTAACGGCCTTCGGCCGCCTCCGGCGTCGCGCCGGTCACGTTCACGTCAGAGGCCTTGACGTACGCGATCCGGTGGCCCAACTGGATCTGCAGGTAGCGGTCGTGCCCGACGACGTCGGTGTGGTCGCCCGGCACGCTGTTGTCGAACGTCTTGGCGTAGTAGTAGTCGGTCGGCACCGCGCCGGCCGTGAGGTACCGCTGCCCGGTCTTGATCTGGTACGGCAGCGGGGTCGCCTTGGCCTGCACCGGGATCTGGCTCGGGTACGCCCATGGCTCTGGCACCGGCCGGCCGTAGGTGGGGATCTCGCTCTTGCCCGGCTTCGGCGTCACCACGAACCCGACGGCCGGGACGCTCGCGCCGTCATCGTGGAACCAGACCTTGGCGCCGTCCCACCAGATCGCCGTCCACTGCTCCTGCCGTCCGGCGACCACGAGCTGCTGACCGACGCTGGCCTTGTCGCCCCAATCGTCGGCGCAGGTCGTGCCGGCCGAGCCGTCGGAATGCAACGTCGGGTCGGACACCAGCGGCGCGTCGGTCGAGGGCGCGGTGCGCAGGTAGACGAAGCTGGTCGCCTGATCCGGCAACGCCTTGTCCGTCGCGCAGTCCCGGACGGTCTGCACGTTGGTCGCGAACGCCGGGTCGATCGTCACCACGGAACTGTGCGGGCCAGCGGTCGGCACGATCGGGTGGCCGAGCAGCGCCATGTAGTGACCCCAGTCCCAGTACGGGCCCGGGTCCCAGTGCATCGTGCCCTGCCCGGCCGGGTCGACTCCGGGCACGTTGTCGTGGCCGATGATGTGCTGGCGGTCCAGCGGGATGTCGAACCGCGCGGCCAGGTACCGGACCAGGCGGGCCGAGGACCGGTACAGCGGCTCGGTGTACCAGCTCGCGCCGGCCACCGCGAACCCCTCCTGCTCGATGCCGACCGAGTGCATGTTGAGGTACCAGTTGCCGGCCTGCCAGGCCACATCGGCGGTCGGCACCATCTGGGTCACGTGCCCGTCGCTGGAGCGGATGACGTAGTTGGCGCTGGTGTACGTGGCCGGGTTGGTGAATCCGGCGACCGTGTCGGCGTAGCTCTCCTCGGTGTCGTGCAGGACGATCCGGTCGATCTTCATCGTGCGCGGCCGGTCGGCCTTGTCGTAGTTGCCGTACGACGTCGGATCCTTGGGATCGTTGAGCGCGTACGCGGCCGGTACGACATCGCAGTCCAGGTTCGGCGGGCATTCGGCCGCGCTGGTGGCCTTGGTGGTTGTCAGGTGCAGCGGCGTGATCGTCGAGCGGTCCGGGGTGATGCTCGGGTCGGCGGGCACGCGGACCTGCTGGCCGGTCGTGGTCGTCCGGCTCGCGCCGTTCCGCAGGGTGGCGTAGACATCGTCGGCGAACTGGGTAGCGGCGGTCTTGCTCTGGCTACCGGAGTACGCGGCCACGGCGCCGTACCAGTCGGCCGCATTCTCCGGCAGCGTGCCGTGGTGGTAGCGCCGGGCGTAGCTGGCCAGCAGCGCCGCGCCGGCCCGGATGTTGCTCGCCACGTCGTACCGCGCCTTGGTCGCGCTGACCTTCCCCAGCCCGGCCGCGGTGTCCAATACCTGCGGGCCGGTTGGATTGCCTTTGGCGTTGGCCCGCACGTCGGTCAACGACATCACGCCGTACGAGCCGGAAGTGCTCGGCTGCCCGTCGTGCTGTTCCCAGCGCGACTCGTTGTACGCGACCGCGAGCAGCACATTCTGCGGTACGCCGAATTCGTGCGCGGCCGCGGCGAAGGCCTGCTGCTCGCCGGGCTGCTGTTCCCCGGGTTGTTGGGCCCCGGAATGGGCGCCGGCCGGATTTGCTTGCGCCAGGCCGTATCCGACCGGCAGCAGCACCGCCGCGCACAGGCCCGCAACCATTAACCGTCGCCGCATCGCACGTCCCCAAACCCGTTGCCCGAAAACTACGGGTTTAGTTAGTACTGCATACGGCAGTGCTTCGGCTAGTACCTATGTCCTGATATTCGCGCGTTGCCGGGCGACCTCGAACGCGATCACCGCCGCCGCACTCGTCGTATCCAGCGCGGGATCGAAGCGGCGGCCGTACGGAATCACCAACCGCACGTCGGCGTCGCGGGCCAGGGTCCGGCTGATCCCGCGCCGTTCCCCGCCGATCACCACGAACAGCGAACCGGTCAGGTCGGCGCGGGCCAGCGGAGTGGCATCGCGCCGGTGCGCGCACGCGAACCGCAGCCCGCGTTCCCGCAATGCCGCCACCGCCTGAGCCGGGTCGTCCACCACCGCCGTGGTCATCCGCTCGCTGGCGCCGGCCGAGGCCCGGGCGACCGTGGCCGCGGCCGACATCCAGTTCCGCCGGCGTACCACCAACGCGTCGGCCCCGGCGGCGTAGAGCGAACGCACTGCCTGCCCGAAGTTGTACGGATCCTCGACCCCATCGAGCATCGCGACGAACGGTCGCTCGCCCAATGTCAGATCGGCCAGCTCCAGCATCCGGCGCGGGCCGACCGTGGCGACGATTCCGCCGTGACTGGTGCCGGTTGCGTCGAGGTCGTCGCGAGCTACCCGGTGTACGGGAATGTCCCGCCGCCGCGCGATCTGCAGGATGCGTTCCATCGCGGGCGAATCGGCGTCGGCCGCGACCTGGATCCGCGTGATCTCGCGACTGCCCGAATCGAGGGCAGCGCGGATCGAGAGCGCACCTTCGAGCGTGGCGGTCTGGTCGGTCACGGCGGGCGCCTCCTCATTACCTCGAGCCGCCCGCGACCCTATTCGGTCGTCGCTGGCGCGCGTTTCAACCACGCGGAAGCGGCCGCGAAACCACCCCGGGTAATTTCGTGGCCACCGGAAAAGCGGAACGTCGTGACATCCGCGGACCGTTCGCGCAACGCCTCGACCAGACGGGCGGCCGACGCGGCCGGGGCCATCGGGTCGCGGTCCCCATTGGACAGAAACACCCGGGTGCCAGCCAGATCCAATTCGGGCGGATCCGGGACCGGCATCATCGCCGAGTACAGAATCGCTTTGTTGAATACCTCCGGCCGCAATAACAGACCGGCCGCGGCGATATTGGCTCCGTTGGAAAAGCCGACCGCGATCAACGGGCGATTCTCAATTCCGTACCGTTTCCGCGCCGCCGTGACGAAATCGGCCAATTCATGCGTACGTTCGATGACATCCTCGGTATCGAAAACGCCCTCGGCCAGGCGCCGGAACCACCGGCTCGCGCCGTATTCGGATTCGGTCGCGGCCGGGGCCAGCACCGCCGCCCGCGGATCCAACGCCTCGGCCAGCGGGAGGAGATCTTCCGGCGTACCGCCGGTGCCGTGCAACAGCAACAGCACCGGCGAGGCCGGATCGCCTTCGGTAAAGCGATGATGCAACTCGGGCGCGGTCATTACGCCACCGGCTCCGGGTTGTTTTCCCGCGGCAGGTTCAGCTTCGGCAGTACGGACGCGAGTTGTTCGCGGCTGGGCTCCAACCACGGCGGCAGCTTCAGCGCCCGGCCCAGCTCCAGCAACGGCTCGTCGATCGCGAAGCCCGGGTTATCAGTGGCGATTTCCAGCAACGTACCGGCCGGCTCACGGAAATAAATCGAACGGAAATACTGCCGGTCAATGATTTCGGTGACGCGCTCGCCATGGTCGACCAGTTCCTCGCGCCAATTCACCTGGGTCGACTCGTCCGGCGCGCGCCACGCGATGTGATGCACGGTGCCGACCGCAACCCGGCCACCGGGTGCGTCCGGCCGGACCTGCAGATCGACCAGGGCGCCGGGTCCACCCTCGCCAGCGGCATAGCGGATGCGGTCGCCGTGCTCGCCGGCCGCGTGCAGGCCGAGGCGTTCGAGCAATTCGACGGTCGGGTCGGGTCGCGGTACCGACAAGGTGACCGAGTGCAGGCCGCGAATGGCGTGCTCGACCGGGATGATGCCGTTGTCCCAGGGCTCGCGGTCATCGGGCGTCCCGTGGTGCGCGACGAGGGTCAGGACCAGGCCGTCGGGGTCGCGGAAGGTCACCGCGTCCTCGTCGTCCCGCTGCTCGATGTCCAGCGGTCGGGCGCCGTGCGCGGTCAGGTGCTCGTGCCACCAGCCCAGCGACTGTTCGGGAACGGAGAACGCGGTCGCGGTGGCCTGGCCGTTGCCGAGCCGGCCGCGCGGCGCGTCCTTCCACGGGAAGAACGTGATCAGCGAACCGGGCCGACCGGCCTCGTCGCCGTAGTAAAGGTGGTAGGTGCCCGGGTCATCGAAATTCACGGTCGTCTTGACCAGGCGCAGGCCGAGGACCTGCAGGTAGAAGTCGACGTTCTTCTGAGGATCGCCGCCGATCGCCGTTACGTGGTGCAAGCCGTTTGTTTGGATGGACATGCCTGCTCTCCTTCAGCTCGGTTGCGAGCTACTGGCATCGCGTACGTCCTCAATAGCTTCCACGGAAGCTATATTCCTGGCAAGCGGGCACGGTAAGTTGGTCGGATTGCCGAGAGGAGACGAACGGTTTGAGCGCGAAATTGCCTGATATGCCCAGCGACGACGACATCGTCACCTGGTGGGGTCTGGTCATCGAGGGGTATCAGGCCACCCAGGAGCGTCTGCTGGGCGAGGTCTCCCGCCAGCTCGCCCTCACCCCGGCGCCGTTCGACGTGCTGCTGCGGCTGATCCGCTCGCCCGGTCACCGCAAGCAGATGAGCCAGCTCGCCAATGAAGCAGCGCTCACCACCGGCGGATTCACCAAGGTCGCGGACCGCATGGTCGCGGCCGGGTTGTTGCGGCGGGAGCAGTCCGACACCGATCGCCGGATGGTCTACGCCGTGTTGACCCCACACGGGGTGGCCATGGCCGAACACGCCCGGGAGGTGTGCGCCGCGGTGCTGCGTGAACGGGTACTGGCGCCGCTCGGGCGGGCCGAAGCCGAGGCGATGGCCGAAGCGATGCGGACGCTGCGGGCAACCAACGGCGACCCAAGCCGGATCGGCGAGCCGGCTACCTCGCAACTGTCCGACTAACAACAGTCGACAGACGGCCCCGTCGCGGCCGGCCAACCGCTCGTGGCAGGCCAACCCCGTTACGTCGCAGGCCAACCCCGTTACGTCACCCGCCCGCCGTAGCAGGCCACCCGCTCGTCGCAGGCCAACCCTGTCGCGTCGCCCCCCCGCCGTAGCAGGCCAACCCGCCGCGCCGACGGCTCCCGTTGTTGATCATGAAGTTCCCGACAAAATTCCCGGCGTGTCGTCGGCGTGTCGCGCAGGGAACTCCATGATCAACAAATGGGGCGCAGCACCCACCACCGAGAGCGCCGCACTTATCCCCGAGCGCGTCGCACCTACCCCCGAACACGTCGCACCTACCTCCGAACACGTCGCACCTACCTCCGAGCGCGCCGCACCTACGAGCCCCACACGCCTGTACCTGCCCGAGCGTCTGGCCGGAACAAACGGAAATGGTTCCGGGTTTGGTCAACGCACGGTGAACTGGAGGTGTGAAGTGACCGACATGACGCGACCCACGACCGAGCCGGTAGTGGACGTGTACGAGCTGTACCGGTCGGCCGAGGAGCACTACGACAACGGCGACGTCCGCCAGGCGATCCGGGACCTTGAGCAGGCCGCGACAATCGAGCCGACCTCGCCGGCGATCCAGCGTCTGCTAGCCCGCGCGTACTTCAAGTCGGCCGCGCTGCGGCGGGCCGAGGATGCGGCCCGGAACGTCGTCACGGCGGATCCGGCCGATGCGCACACCACGCATCTGCTCGGCCGTTGTCTGCTGCGCCAGGGCCGGAACGACGAGGCGACCGGTTGGCTACGGTTGGCCGCCGCGATGGACCCGACCCTGGAATTCGAGGCCACCAAGCAAGCGGTCAGCGACGACAGTGATCTACTGGATTTCAACATTGAGGTAATTCCGGCCGACTGATGCCGGACCGACAGCGCGCGGGGTGATCGACATCAAGATCGAACAGGAGACGTCGTTCGATCGGGACGAGGTCCGCGCGCTGTACGACGCGGTCGGCTGGAACGCCTACACCGCCGATATGGACAGCTTGTGCCGCAGCTTGGGCAATTCCGATGCGGTATTCGTGGCGCGGGATGAGTCCGGCCGCATGCTGGGGCTGGCCCGGACGATTTCGGACCGGGAGACGATCTGCTATCTGCAGGATCTGCTGGTACTGCCGGGCGCGCAGCGGCACGGTGTCGGCCGGGCGCTCTTAGACGAGGTGAAGCAGCGGTACGAGAACTGCCGCTTCCTGGTGCTGTCCACTGAGGACGATTCCACAGTGGAGGGTGCCAAGGTGCACGCGTTTTACCGCCGGGCCGGTCTGGTGCCACACGCCGAACAGGGCATGGTCGCCTTCGCCCGTCGGATTCAGTAATCAGCCGGCGCCCGTCGGATTCAGTAATCAGCCGAGCAACTCCAGCAGTTCCTGGCATCGGCGCGGTGACCGGCCCGCCGCCACGCTCCACAGCCAATGGTCAACCGCCCGCACTACGGTCCAGCCGCGTGCCTTCTCCGGATCCAGGTTCCCGGCCCGTACGACGTGCTCGAACACTCCGTACACCTCGGCCGCGTCGAACTGGCTCAGGTATGCCGAAAACAGCAGTTCCGGAATGGCCCGCTCCGGGTCGCCGGCGATCGGCCACGGGTCGATCGCCAGCCACGGCTCGCGTTCGCCGGCCAGCACATTGCCGAAATGCAGATCGACGTGGACCAGGTCCGAGCGGGCGACCGCGCCCAACTCGCCGGCAAGCGTGACAGCCTGCGAAATCCACCCATCCGGCACCGGCTCACCCAACGCCGACTGCTGCGCGGTCATGGTGCGGGCCAGGTCCGCGGCCAGACCGGACAGCGAACGCACGCCCTCCGGAGCCGGAATTGCCAGCCGGCGCAGCAGACCACCCAGAATTTCGGCCGCGTGCGGCAGATCCAGATCCTCCAGCGACCGGCCCGGGTCGAGTCGCTCGAGCAGCAACGCGCCGTCCTCCAGGCTGACCTCGAGTAGCCGTACCGCCCCGTGCCCACCCCAGGCCTGCAGCGCGGTGGCTTCCTCCAATGTGGAGTGCTCGTGCCAGGACACCTTCAGCGCACAGGGCGCGCCGTCCCGCACCCCGAAGGCGACCACGCCGAAGGCGCCACACAGCGGCGCGCTGTCGAGCAGGTCGACCCGCCACCGCGTACTCAGCTGCTCGATGAGGTCGGGCAGGGCAGCGGTCCAGCGCCGACCGGCCGCTCCACTAGCCCGGATCCGGGAGGTCACAAAATCTCGGGGAACCACGATCATCGCCGGTCTCCACACGGTCGCTGGTCGGTCGGCCCAATAGGTTCGGCAGTAGCTTCGGCTCGGTGCGCGGCTGGCGCCACGGGCCCGGACAGGGTCGCGAGGGTAGCAAGCGAGGCCCTATCAATGCAGCATGGTCAGTGCAGCCGCAAGGTCAGCGCCCGGTACGTGGGCTCCTCGAAGCCCAACGACCGGTACATCGACTCGGCCCCCGGGCTGGCGTGCAGATTGACCGTGCTGATACCGGTCGTACGCATCCAGCCCAGCAGCGCGGTCATTGTCTGCCGGGCGTAACCGCGGCGACGGTACGCAACATCGGTGGATACGTTGGCGACGTAGCCAATCCGGCCGGACAGATTCGCCGCCCCGATCAGATGCTGGTCGAGCCAGCCGACCGCCGAGGCCGCGAGTCCATCTGATTCCTTATCCACCACGAACGCGGCGAACGATTCCCGGTCGGCCAGCCGCTCGGCGAAATGCGCGATACTGCGTCGCCGCCATTCCTCGTCGACCCGGGTCATATCCCGGCCCATTTCCTGAAACATCAAGGCCCGTAGCCTGGTCAGCTCGCCGGCATCCGCCGGTCCGGCCCGGCGTACCTCAATCGACATGCCGACCAGTGTCCCAGCCGGCACCGACATCATGGTGCGGCCGCGACTTTATTCAGCCCAAGCGTCCGCGCGAGCATCCGTTCCCGCATCCGCAGCGGCAGCCGAGCCACCAGATCGAATGCCCGGGCGTCGGAATTCGCCACATAACGCGGCTTCGGCCGACGCGCCTCGATGGCCCGCACGATGGTCTTGGCCACCGTTTGCGGCGGCGCCGATTTCCGTCCGGCCAACGACGCCCCCACCGCCTCCAACTGTCCGGCATAGAGAGCTACCCGCTCCGGCTCCTCCGTCGCCAGCGCCTGTTCGGCCGCGGCATCCGCCTTCTTGAATATCGGCGTGTCGACCGATCCAGGGACGACGATCACGACATGAATTCCCCACGGCGCCAATTCCAGCCGGCTGGCGTACGAGAACGACTCCAGCGCCGCTTTACTCGCTCCGATCGGACCAGCGAACGGGACCGGAATTCGCGCGGTCGGCGCGCTGATATTGACCACCCGGCCCTTTCCCGCCCGCAATAACGGCAGCATCGCCGCCGTAACCTCGACGGGTCCGAACACATTGACCGCGAATTGGCGGTGAATTTCCGCCGCAGGCACCAATTCCAGCGGGCCCTGCACGATCACGCCGGCATTGTTGACCACGGCCCGCAAGCCATCACCCTTTTGCCGGGCCGATATCTCCTTGGCCGCGGCCCGAATCGCCTCGGGTTCGGTGACATCGAGCGGAACGGCGGTCACGCCGCGGCCGAAATCCACATCGCCGGTGTCGCGAACCCCTGCGTAGACCTGGAAACCGCGCTGGGTCAGGGCCTGGACCGTAGCCCGGCCGATACCACCGGCCGCGCCGGTGACGAGTACGGCTGCGCTTGACATGTATGCCTCCACACGCTGGTTACGACATGTTGATTTATACATGTCAGCATCGCCTGGTGCCAATGACATGTCAAGATGAAGCCCTGCATTGCGTACGAAGGGAGCAGGATGTCGCTGCGGCACGGGCTGTTGGGATTGCTGGCCGAGGGGCCGGCCAGCGGCTACGACCTGACCCGGCGATTCCAGGAGACGCTCGGGCCGATCTGGCCGGCCCAGCATCCGCAGATCTACGCCGAATTGAGTCGCCTGGCCGACGCCGGACTGATCGAAGTGGACAGTCGCGGACCGCGCGGCCGCAAGGCATACCGGATCACCGATGCCGGTCGGCAGGAAGTTCGGCGTTGGCTCACCGAGGACGAGGTCGACCACACGCTGCGGATCGAATCGCTGCTGCGCTCGGTCTTTTTCTGGTTACTGGAGCCCGAGGAATTGACCGAGCGCCTGGCCCAGGAACGCGAGTTCTTCACCAAAACCGCCGAGCAGTATCGCCGCCTGGCCGACGCCAAAGACCGCGGCGAGTACGGCAACAGCGTCCAGACCCAGTCCATCCGGGTCGCCACCGAGGCCGGGATCAAGCTGTTCCAGGCCCTGGCCGACTGGGCGGAATGGGCCGCGACCGTGCCACCGGCGACACCGGAAAAGGGCCGCAAATCGGCGAAACGGAAACCAGCTGACTAAATCCGTACCTATTACGGAATCGCCCCGCTGCGGCCGATTCGGGGCTATCCGCTGTGCGCGAACGCGAGGCATCACCGCGTACTGCCAGAAGTTCACTCCACATGAACGATGACGAGTTGATGGACGCGTACTCGGCGACCGTCGTGCGCGTTGCCGAGGACGTGTTGCCCAGCGTCGCCAGCCTCCGGGTCCGCGGCCGCCGCGGTCAGGGTGCCGGCAGTGCCAGCGTGCTGACCGACGACGGCTTCCTGTTGACCAGCGCGCACGTGGTCGACGGGGCCAACCACGTGCAAGCCGCATTCGCCGACGGGACCGAGGTCGCCGCCGACGTGATCGGCCGCGACCCGCTCTCCGACCTGGCCGTGTTGCGGGCCCGCGGGGACGTACCGGCCGCGGTGACGCTGGGCGACGCGGCCAAGCTGCGGGTCGGGCAACTCGTCGTGGCGCTCGGCAATCCGTTGGGCCTGGCCGGCAGCGTGACCGCTGGTATCGTCTCGGCGCTGGGGCGCTCGCTGCCTACCCAATCCGGTCGGGTGGTCGATGAGGTCATCCAGACCGACGCCGCACTCAACCCGGGCAATAGCGGCGGCGTGCTGGCCGACAGCTCCGGCCGGATGGTCGGTGTGAACACGGCGGTCGCGGGCATCGGCGTCGGCCTGGCCGTCCCGATCAACGCGACTACGCGGCAGCTGATCACGACACTCATGACGCAGGGCCGGATCCGTCGCGCCTGGCTCGGGATCGCCGGATCGCAGGCGCCGTTGCCACCGGCCCTGGCTGCCAAGGTGGATCGGCGCAGTGGTCTGCGGGTCGCGCAGGTGGTCGAGGGCAGCCCCGCCGATCGGGCCGGCCTCCGGCGCGGCGACGTCGTGCTGTCGGTGGATGGCGCACCAATCGTGACCAGCACCGCGGTACAGAAGCTGATGGTGGAGGACGCGATCGGCCGGCGATTGGAGATCACGGTCTGGCGTAACGGTGCGCTGGTCGACGTAATCGCGGTCCCGCGCGAACTGGCCGAGGCAGGCTAGGCGTTTTCCGACGAGACCGCTCCTACTGCGCGATGGCGGGCCGGGCCGACCTTGGGCCGCGCAGGCTCCAACCGAGACCGCAGACCCACACCAACAACAGCGGCAGCGATACGTACGCGGCGCTCGCGAGCCCGCCGACCAGCAGCAGGTACCCGATTCCGGATACGACCAATGCCGCGGCCAACGCCCAGCCCAACGGCACGAGCCAACGCGGTGCGACCTCGTGCCGCCGGATCGCGACGGCACCGGCCACCGCCAGAGCGGCCAGGGCGAACATCTTCACCCCGTCCAGTCTGGTGATCGCCTCGTAGAGCGCGCCCGAGGTGCCGGCGCGGCCGGCCGGCGCGGCCCAACCCGCGAGCAGGACACCGAGCACGAACTGGGTCAGCGAGATCGCCACGGCACCGAGGCCGGCGACGAGAATCGCAAGGGCCCTCGGTACTCGGCGCGCGATCGCGAGCACGACGCCGAGCAGCGCCAGCCCGGCCAACCCGTGCGTGAGTGCCGACTGGGCCAGCGCCGGCCCCTGACTCGATCCATAGTCGGCGACCACCTTGGCGCCCGACTCGGACACGGTCGTGTTGTCCGACCAGACGGCGAGCCCGACTATCCAGGCCGCCCCGTACAGCACCCCGGCGGTCCGACCGCCGATCTCCCGAGCTTGCACGCCTACTCCTCCGAACGGCTCTACCTTTTGAGAGCACTGCTCTAAGGATGGGGCCGGGTCGGTCGTACGTCAAGAGCATTGCTCTCGTTAGATGCCGGCGCTCTGATCCGCCCGGCAGAAAGTGGCTCCGGCGGCGATCACGTTTGATCACCAACTCAGCCGTGAAATCTGGCCACGCTCATGAACTTAATGCGCAGCGCCGGCGTACCCGCTATTGCGTGATCGGCGACAACGCCATTCCAAGAAATACCCATTGGGCAATAATCTTTCGGATTCCTACACAGAGAAAATGACCCTGGTTCGGTGATTTCGGTCGTGATCACACATTAGCAACTGGTCCGCGAAATTGCCCGCGGTATCAGGGAGAGAAATGTCTACGGCCAAATAGCGTGCCAGCTTCCACGGTTTACCGGTGATTTATAAATCAGCGTCGTATGGTCCTTCGCAGGAAACACCCCACGCGGCCAACGGAGACCGGGTAATCGACATTCTCGTCGAGAACAGCTACAAAAAGCCCTGGGGGTCCGGTGCGCCGCATCATTGCTGTCGATATGAAAGGCCACCGATGCGCGTTCCGCTTCGAGTCGCCAGCGCGTTGATCGTCGCTCTGGCCGCGGCCACCACATTGACGAATTCGGCCACCACGACATCACATTCAGCGGCTGCAGCCGGTCGGACCATTGTCTATGCCGGGGCGCGTATTGCCGTGCCGGCCGGCTGGCCGGTTTACGACCTGACGAAGGATCCGACCCGCTGCGTCCGGTTCGACCAACACGCTGTCTACCTTGGGCACCCCGGGGCCGACCAGCGCTGTCCGGCCCATCTCATCGGCCGGACCACGGCGCTCCTGATCGAGCCCAATGACGCCAGCGCCCAGACCGCCTCCACCGACGCCGATTCGGGCACCGAGCAGGCGGTGTCCGCAAACGGCCAGGCCCTGATCACGGCGTCGTACGGCGGCGGCGGGGCGAATTCGGCCACCGCGGCCCTCGCCGGCACCGCGGTAAAAGCGGCCACCGCTAAAAGCGCGCCGAGCGTGGCCGCCAAGCCGGGCGTAATCAGCGCGGCACCGGTCCCGGACGTATTGGGTACCTCGTACGGATTCGACACCTGCACCGCGCCATCAAAGGCGACAATGAGCGCCTGGCGCAGCTCGTCATTCCGTAATGTCGCGGTGTATATCGGCGGCATCAACCGGGCCTGTGGCGACGGAAACCTGAACTCCTCCTGGGTTTCCACCATCCACCACGACGGCTACCACATCATTCCCACGTACGTCGGCCGGCAGGCGCCGTGTTCCGGCGTCGGAACCGCGATCAGCAGCAACCCGACGTTGGCCACGATCAACGGCCGTAATGCGGCCCACGACGCGATCCTCGACATGGAACGGTTCGGCCTGAAGGGCGTCGTGTATTTGGACATGGAGCAGTACAGCGGCAGCGCGGCCTGCTCGCGCAGCGTGCTGCGTTTCATCACCGAATGGGTTCACCGACTGCACCTGTCCGGATATCGCGCTGGCGTTTACAGCAGCAATTTCCATGACCTGGATGCCCGGCACAACACGGCCGGATTCAACGACCCGGATGCCATCTGGATCGGTCGTTGGAATGACAAGGCCTCGGTCTATGGCGATCCGGTCATCCCCGACCAATTCTGGAATCCACACAAACGCCTGCATCAATACCTTGGTCCGCATAATCAAACATATGGGGGCGCGACGCTGAACATTGACTCCGATTATCTCGACGGACCGGTTGCGTAGCGGCGAAATCGGTGCTGCGCACACTCCGACTCTGGAATTCCTATTTGATGCGAGGGATATTCACGTATGCCCATTCCGCTGCGCTAATTCGAGCCGATTCGTGTCGTGAGACCCGCGCCACAGCGACAATTACCGACTCCGGCGCGATTGAACAGGAAGACTGGCAGCGGATATCGGGGCCACCGTCCGCTTGTTGCACCTGAGGAGCCTTTTATGCGCTCTGGCCGCCGTGCCGTCGTGGTCGCCACCTTCGCCACGCCTGCCCTTTTCGCGACATCCGCCTTGGCCTCGTCACCGACCGACTCTCGGCCAGCACAGTCCACTGTGTCCAGTGATAGCCCGACCACTCCGGACTCACCGTCCACCAAGGACAGTGCCGCGATCACCTATCGCGGCGCGACCGTTACGGTGCCCCGGTCATGGCCGGTCTACGACCTGGCCAAGGACCCGACCCGGTGCGTACGGCTTGATCGGCACGCGGTCTACCTCGGCACTCCGGGCGCCAACCAGTCCTGCCCGGCGCACGTGGTGGGCCGGACCGAAACGGTCAGTCTGCAGCCGTACAGCGGCGCACCGATCCCGACCGAATCCGGCACGGTGCAGGCCAGGCAGGGCAACGTGCTGATCACCGCGACGTACGGCAGCGCCGGTGCCAAGGCCGCGGCCGCACTGGTGCCGCCCACGGCGATCGCCCCGCCCCGTCCGGCCGCCACCCCGGCACCGGCACCGAACGCCGGCCCGGCAGTCGCGCCGAAGGTCGTGCGCGGCGCCGCGTTCGACACCTGCGCGGCGCCGTCCCGGTCGGAGATGCACGCCTGGAGCAAGAGCGTCGCCCCGTACAAGGCGGTCGCCATCTATATCGGCGGGCTGAATCGGGCCTGTCCGTACGGGAACCTCTCGGCCGCCTGGGTCCGGGATGTGCGCAGCTACGGCTACCGGTTCATCCCCACCTACGTCGGCCGGCAGGCGCCGTGCACGGGCATCGGCACCCCGATCACGCCGAGCCAGGCCACCACGCAGGGTCTGAACGGCGCTCGGGACGCGATCAAGAACATGGCCAAATTCGGCTTCCCCAAAGGCAGTCCGGTCTACCTGGATATGGAGGACTACCACGGTTCATCGTCCTGCAACCGGGCCGTGCTGCAATTCGTGGCCGCCTGGGTGTATCGCCTGCACCTGTCCGGGTACCGGGCCGGCCTTTATACGAGCACCTGGGCCTCGATCGTGCGCCATCACAACGACGGGTTCCGCAACCCCGACGACGTCTGGATCGCCCGCTGGAACGGCAAGCCGCGGGTGTTCGGCGACTCGGTCATCCCAGATCGGTTCTGGGCCAAACACCAGCGGATCCACCAGTACCGGGGCTCGCACCAGGTTCGCTACGGCCGGGTCACGCTCTCTATCGACACCGACCAGATCGACGCACGGACCGGGTAAACCGGGAAAGTGATGCACGAGCGTGATGTCTGGAAAGTGATGCCTGGAAAGTGATGATCGTCAAGCGAACGGCGAATGGCCGGCGGGAGAGTGTGTAATAACAAACGGCACACTCCGGACCGCCGATCTCGGGAGGCATCGTGAGCTCGCAGGCCGCCGAACGTCATCGTCGCGACCCCGTACCGTCGCCCCAGGAGCAGTACTGGCCGGGTCTGGCCGCGCCACCGGTCGCGCCGAAGCGGGCCGCGCTGGCCAAGGTGCTGTTCGAGCAGGCGGTCCGCCTGCTCGCCATGCGGGTGACATTGCCGGATGGCCGGACAGTGGGCCGCGGCGGACCCGACTCGCCGATCATGCGCCTGCACGACCCGGACGCGTTCTACCGCCGCATCGGCGCTGACACCAAGATCGGGTTCGGCGAGTCGTACATGACCGGCGACTGGTCGACCGACGATCTCGCCGCGCTGCTGACCGTGTTCGCCGAAAAGATCACCACGCTCCTCCCGGAACGGTTGCAGGGCCTGCGCCGCCTGTTCGAGCCGCGCCAGCCGATCGAGGAAGAGAACACGATCGCGGGCGCCCGTTCCAATATCCACCGGCATTACGACCTGTCGAACGAACTGTTCTCGATGTTCCTCGACGAGAGCATGACGTATTCGTCGGCCTGGTTCGAACCGGGCGACGACCTGCACCGGGCCCAGCTACGCAAGATCGACGGCATGTTGGACATGGCGCGGGTCGGGCCCGATACGCACCTGCTGGAGATCGGCACCGGCTGGGGCGCGTTGTCGATCCGGGCCGCGCGCGAGCGGGGCGCCCGGGTGACGTCGCTGACCATCTCGCCCGAGCAGCAGAGCCTGGCCCAGGAGCGGATCGCGGCCGCCGGTGTCTCCGACCGGATCGAGGTGTTGCTGCGCGATTACCGCGAAATTCAGGGACAGTTCGACGCGATCGTCAGCGTCGAGATGATCGAGGCGGTCGGCGAACAGTATCTGCCGGCATATTTCGCCACCTTGGATCGCGTACTCAAGCCGGGCGGATGGGCCGCGGTGCAGGCGATTACGGTGCCGCACCACCGAATGCTGGCGATGCGTAATTCGTACACCTGGATGCACAAATACATTTTCCCCGGCGGCCTGCTGCCCTCACCGACGTTGATCGACCGGCTACTGACCGACCATACGGCGCTGCGTGTCATCGAGCGGCGTGATCTCGGTGCGGATTACGCGCTGACGCTGAAGGAATGGCGCCGCCGGTTCCTGGCCCATCGCGAGGACGTGTTGGGGCTGGGCTTCGACGAGACGTTCATCCGGATGTGGGAGTACTACCTCGCCTATTGCGAGGCCGGTTTCCGTACCCGCTGGCTGACCGACGTGCAGCTCGGGATGCGCCGCAATCCCTGACCGCCTAGGGATCCTAATCAGGGACGGTTTCAGGGCCGATCCCCGATGGCAGCGGGCTTTCCGGCCGGCACGCTGGGGACATGACAACAACCAATCTCGCGCCGAGCCGTTTCCACCGTCGTCGTTCCAACCGGATGATCGGTGGGGTGTGCGCCGGTCTGGCCCAGGATCTGGGCGTCGACCTCAATCTGGTCCGAATCCTCGCCGTGGTGGGCTTCTTCGCCAGCGGCGGCCTCGCGGTCGCGGCGTACGTCGCCTGCTGGGCGTTGCTGCCCGAGCTGGACTGATGTTTACGCCGGCCGGTCGGCATAGATCGGTGGACCGATCGCAGGATCCGGAATTCCATCGATCCTGCGGCCCAGATTGCCGCTGCCCCGATCAATCCGGAGATTGTCGCCGGGCAGGTGCATGGCGAGCAACCGGTACGGCGCGGCCCCGTAATTGGGGCCGCTGCCGTACACAGTCCAGCAATGGCGAAAACTGACCGTCCCAATCCGAAACCCCTGCCGTTCAGATCTTGGGAAAGAAATCCATACTGTCCAGAAAGGACACCGCCGGATGCGAAATAGCACTGCATTCCGTATTCGGCGATATTCAGAAACCGTGTCCCGTGTCCGTGCCCGGCCAATATGGCACCGTGAGCTTGTCGGATGTGCACGTCTTCGGACACGATCCACAGGTGATCGATGTCGTCCGGCCGACCGGCCTGCGGGCCGGATTTCACGCCACCGTGGAGGATTCCGGTAGCGGGTTGTGCCACGCCGGCGAGCAGTGGGCGCCGGCCCGGTTTCTGATCCGCCGGCACACGCATCCGGTGTGGGAGATCTATCTGCAGGTGCACGGGCTGTCCCGGTGGCGCGCCGACGGGCAGTTCTTCTCGCTGCAGCCCGGGCACCTGTTCGCGGTCGCGCCCGGGGTCGTGCACCACATGGCCGACCGGCCCGCCGGCAACCACCATTTCTATTTCGCCGCCATCGATCTCGCTGTCGTCATGCAGCGGCACACCGGCTTGGCGACTCGCTGGCAGGACGTCCCGTCGGTGTTGCATCGCGGCCAGGCCCACACCCTGGCCGGGCCGTTCGCCGACCTCACCCGCGAGCTGACCTCGGGGTACGAGCTGGCCGACCAGGGGTTGCAGCTGGCGGTCGACCGGGTCGTACTCGAGGTAACCCGCCTGCTGGTGCCGCGGACACCGCGCCCGTTGAACGGCATCCACCCCGCCGTACTGCGGGTCCGCGACCTCCTCGACCGGGACTACGCCCGGAATTGGTCGCTGCGTGAGCTGGCTGAGGATGTCGGACTGGCCGCGACGTACCTGGCCGCCCTGTTCACGGCTGAGGTCGGCATGCCGCCACACCGCTACCTCACCGAACGCCGGATCGAGCAGGCCGGTCGGCTGCTGCGGACCAGCGAGCTGCCGATCACCGCGATCGGGGTCGACGTCGGGTTCTCGTCCGGGCAGCACTTCGCCCGCGTCTTCCGCCAAGTCACCGGCCGTACGCCCAGCACGTATCGTCGCGTACACAATTGACATCCGGGCCTATCCGGGTTAGACCAGACCCGTTCAAATCCGAACGGAGATAATCGGGCATGTACGCGGCCGAGCGGCAACGCGAGATCCTGGCGCAGGCGCGTGCCCTGGGCCGGGTCGAGGTGAACGCGCTCGCGACCGACCTGGGCGTCACGCCCGAGACGATCCGGCGCGACCTGTCCGCGTTGGTCCGGGCCGGCGCGCTGCAACGGGCGCACGGCGGGGCGATCCCGGTCGAGCGGCTGGTCGGGTTCGAGCCGGAGATCCGGTCCCGGACGGCCGTGCTGAGCGATGAGAAGCAACGGATCGCGCACGCCGCGCTGGCCGAAATCCCGGAGAACGGGACGATCTTCCTCGAGTCCGGTTCGACCCCGGCCGCGCTGGCCGAACTCCTCCCGGCCGACCAGCCCCTGACCGTAGTCACCACCAGCCTCACGATCGCGCTGGCGCTCGCGACCCGGCCGCGGCTGACCGTGCTGATCATCGGTGGACGGGTCCGCGGCCGGACCCTGGCCGCGGTCGACGACTGGGCACTGCGCGACCTGGCCAGCGCCCAGGTCGACGTCGCGTTCCTCGGCACCAACGGTTTCTCCGCCGCCGGCGGGCTCACCACCCCGGACGTCGCCGAGGCCGCGGTGAAACGGGCCGCGCTGGGCGTCGGCCGGCGGACCGTGCTGTTGGCTGACCACAGCAAGCTCGGGGTCAGCTGCCTGTGCCGGTACGGCTCACTGTCCGATGTGGACCTACTGATCACCGACGAGATCGCGGAGGACGAGGCGGCCGAGCTGACCGGAGCCGGGCCGCAGGTGCGACAGGCATGATCGAAATGATGGGCATGATCGTCACCGTCACCCCCAACCCGAGCCTGGACCGTACCCTCGCCGTCCCCGAGTTGCGCCGCGGCGACGTACTGCGGGCCACCGGCCCGGCCAGTCTCGACCCGAGCGGCAAGGGCATCAACGTCTCCCGCACCCTGGCCGCGGCCGGGCAGCGGACCCGGGCGGTACTGCCGCTGGGCGGCGCCGCCGGCCGCGACCTGGCCGAGCTGTTGGACATCGACCACGTCGCCGTACCGATCGCCGAGTCGATCCGCTCCAACGTCAGCGTGGTCGAACCGGACGGCACGGTCACCAAGCTGAACGAACCCGGGCCGGTGCTCTCCGACGCCGAATCCAAGGCGCTCCTGGGCGCGGCCCGGGCGGCTTCGACCGGCGCGGGGTGGCTGGCCGCGTGCGGAAGTCTCCCGCTCGGCGTGCCGGCCGACTTCTACGCCCAGCTGATAACAGCAGTCGACGTACCGGTCGCGCTGGACTCCAGCGGCGCGGCGTTGCGGGCCGGCCTGGCCGCCGGACCGCGCCTGGTCAAGCCGAACAAAGCCGAACTGGCCGAGGCCGCCGGCCGACCACTGTGGACATTGGGCGACGTGGTCGGGGCGGCCCGCGAGCTGCATGCGG
>JBEDUI010000249.1:0-14248 GCA_040414495.1 Mycobacteriales bacterium | reverse complement strand
GTCGAGGTTTTGTTGTTGCTGTTGGGTTCCGCAGTAGCGGCGGTATTTTTGTGCGTCGCGGCGGCCGCCGCGGCGAAGGTTCTGGCAGTTGTGTTGGAGTTCCAGTAATCGTTCGTATTCTCGTGGGTTCTGGCGGCTCAGCTTTTCCCAGTCAATCGGCGCCGTCCGCTTGTTTTCACCCCGCCCCGATTTCTCTTGCTTTTGTTTGTTCTGGCATTCCGTCTGGTCGTGGCGTAGGTAAAAGCATCCCAAGCTATGAGGCGTTGACTTGGGTTGCTGCGCGCCTACTCTGTCGCCGAGGCCGGCGACTAGCGCGCATACACAGAGGCAGAGCGTCAACGAGCGACGGGCCATGATTGCCGTCTCTCAGTCTGTAGTGTACAAGTCATTGACTTTCCATCCGTGCGACGTCCACGTGAGAACCATCTTCGAGCGCAGCTTGACCGAGCGGTCGCTGGTCTGGTCCTTTTTATGTGGGTAGTGGACCCGGCTCTGGCCAGTGAGGTAGCTGACAGCAACTGACGCGGTCGATCTCGACGCGTGTATCACAGTCGACGTGAGCGGTCTAAACTTGTGCAGTGTTGTAATTTTCCCGCCCATCCGAATCACATCATCAATAGCGTCGCCGTAATTTGCACACGCTTGGCAATCAGGAAAAGAAATAGCTCGCATTGGTTTTGTGTCGCCGGAATCGAAGGCGTAACCGAGGGTCTTGAGCCAATAGACGGCGGTTGCTCGGGCGCCAGCAGTGGTGTCTTGTCTATTGGCTGCGGGCAACGTTGGCTTTGTGGGCTTAGCACTGGTTGGTGTGACGGTGGGGCTTGGCGATGGGGTTGACGAGGACGTCGTCGGGACAACCGTCGTCGCCGGTGTGCTCGACGAGGACTCCGGGGGCAGGGACGTCGACGCCTGGTCCGGCTCGCCTGAACTACACCCCGACACCAACAGGCAACCCACTACGACAGCCGCCGCTGACCTGCCCAAACTACGCATACGGCCACACTACCGCGAAGTGCCACCAGACTGGCACGGTTTGTAAGCGGCTGTGGATAACTCGGCGCGGGAATAATGCTGGCATTCCGGCGATGTTTTCGCGGTACGTGCTCTGTGCGCGGTACAACGGCCGCCTCGTAGCGGCCGGTGGGCTGAGGTAACGAAAAGCACCTGACAAAGATTCAATGCCATGCCACGGCCTATTGGACTCAGTTCTCTAAGTACAACTCGTTTACCTTCCACCCACGGGAAGCCCAGGTCAGGGCCACCTTGGCCCGAACCTCGACCGGAGTATGGCCAGTCCTATCGACTTTGCGCGGAATGTGAACATGACTCTGCCCGGTTAGGTACCTAACTGCGATCGATGCGTTGGCCTCGGACGCTCGTACGATCGACGACGCTTCGGGTCTAAATGGATGCACCGCGGTAATCGACCCACCCTGCCGGACGATCTCATCGATCGGATCCGCAAAATTCACGCACGTCTTGCAATTGGAAAATGAGATGGCCCGCATTGGTTTTGTGTCGCCGGTCGCGAAGGCGTACCCCAGCGCCTCGATCCAGTAGACGGCGGT
Source organism: Mycobacteriales bacterium (assembly GCA_040414495.1). Classification (GTDB taxonomy): domain Bacteria; phylum Actinomycetota; class Actinomycetes; order Mycobacteriales; family QHCD01; genus DATAVB01. The sequence goes on along the minus strand of JBEDUI010000249.1, from coordinate 12,680 downwards.
CGCCTGGGCGCCGGCGGGCGTGTCGTGCTTGTTGGCTGCAGGCACGGCTGGCTTGGCTGGCGGGGATTGCGTCGGGGTCGCGCTGGGTGCTGGCGACACCGGCGACGAGGGCGTGGTCGGGCCAGCGGCCGAGGCCGGTGTGCTCGAGGATGAGTCCGGTGGCAGCGACGTCGACGCCTGGTCCGGCCCGCCAGAATTGCACCCCGACACCAACAGACAGCCCACTAATACAGCCGCCACTGACCAGCCCAAACTACGCACACGGGCACAGTACTGAATTCGCCGGCTGGAGTTTCGCTAGCTGTGGATAACTCGACGCTGGACGGGCGGGCGCCCCAGTCTGTGGTCGGACGAGGAATTGGCGGCGATACGGTCGATTCCCAGTGATCGGTTTTAGTCCCCAGCGGACGATGCCGATCGGCGGTCGCGGCTGGCCGCCTGGCACAAAGCCGTCGAATTGGCTCGGGCGACATGACCGATCGGTTCGAGGGCAAGGTAGTGGTGGTGACCGGCGCCGCCCGCGGAATCGCACAGGGCCGGCGCGCCGTATAACGATCAGCGCTGGGGGGGCAAATTGGTCGGCGGCTACAAGCCCGGCGCGCTAATGGCCGAGTGGATCGCGAATATACCGCTCGGTCAGGTAGGCACCGTGACCGACGTGGCGAACCTGTCGCTGTTCCTCGCGTCCGACGCGGCGTCATACATCACCGGCCAGGCCATCAACATCGACGGCGGCATGTTCATGAATTGAAGCTGACAATTCGGTCATGATGTAAGCACATGCCCTCGGTGGTCGCACCGTATGCCCGCCGCCGGTTCGTTACAGTATGCAGATGGGCTCGATCGGCGAATCGTATCGTGGTACCGATTTCTATTGCGACGTCGCGTTTCCTCATATCGATCAGCTCCGGGTTGTCTACGATAGCCCGGCCGTGCTGGCATTTCATCACACCAAACCGTATTGGCAAACGCATATCGTCGTTGTTCCCAAGCAGCACATCCGATCGCTGACGAGCCTGACCGCCGCCGACGAGACGCTGATCCGCGAGCTGTTACAGGTGGTCCGGGACGTCGCGGCGCGGGTCGAAACCGAGCAGGGATCGGCGAGCGTGGTCACGAATCTCGGAGACCGCCAGGACTCCAAGCACCTGCACATTCACGTACTGAGTGGCGATCGCGGCTAGCGTACAACTGGAGCATACGGGCGGGAAATTATCACAGGTACGAAAAATCAGGCGGAAGCGCTTCGCTGATAGCGGACAATCTGTTTCTGCCGCCATGGCTCAGCTAGCGTGAAACCGTGGCCGACATCGTGAAGTTCCCGCAACGCCCGGCACCTGCGGCCGAACCCGAGCCGCTATGGCGATCCGTGCTCGGTGCGCGACTTCGGAGATTGCGCCAGGACAAGGGCTACAACCTGACCCGGACAGCGCGGCGCGCGGGGATCTCACCGCAATACCTTTCGGAAATTGAACGCGGCCTCAAGGAGCCCTCTTCCGAAATCGTCGCCGCGGTTGCCGGAGCGCTCGATTGTACGGTGCTGGAGGTCGCGTCGCTCACCGTCGCCGATCTCGGCCGCCAGCGCGCGACGCGCCGGCCGTCCGGTCCAGTTGCCTTCCTCGCCGCCTGATCGCTGTTACTTGCGATATCCGACGACCTGGTCGGCCAGTCCATAGTCGACGGCCGCGGCAGCCGAGAAGATCCGGTCCCGATCGGTGTCCTTGCGTAACGCTTCCACCGTCCGTCCTGTGTGGCGGGACAGAATCGCTTCGGCCTCGGCGCGCAATCGGATCACCTCGTCTGCCTGCAGAATCAGATCCGGGATCGAACCTTGCGACTGCGCGGACGGCTGGTGCAGCAGCACCCGGGCATGCGGCAGCACGCTGCGTTTGCCGACCGATCCGGCCGTTAACAAAATGGCCGCGCTCGCGCACGCCTGGCCGACACAGGTCGTGGCGATGGGCGACTTGACGAACTGCATCGCGTCATAAACAGCGAATGCCGCGGTCATCGACCCGCCGGGTGAATTGATGTAGAGGTTGATCTCGCGGTCCGGATTCTGCGCCTCCAGATGGAGGATCTGCGCGATCAGCGCATTCGACACACCGTCGTCTATCTCAGTGCCTAGATAGACAATGCGTTCGGACAGCAGATGACTATATACATCCATTACGCGGTCGCCGCGCGGGTGTTCAGCGACAACGTTGGGAATCGTGTAGGTGCTCATCGGTCCGCCCCCAATCCGATCCGTCCTCGTTGCGGACGGATCACGTCCATCGAATCGATGATGTCATCGATAAATCCGTATTCACGCGCTTGTTCGGCGGTATACCAACGGTCGCGCAGTGAGTCGTCATGAATACGGTCAACGCTCTGCCCGGTGTATTCGGCGATCAGCGCGAGGACGGTATCGCGCGTATAACGCAGGTCATCGGCCTGCAGCTCGATGTCGACCGCCGAGCCGCCGATACCGGCCGAGCCCTGGTGCATAAGGATTCTGGCGTGCGGGAGCGCGTACCGCTTGCCGCGCGTGCCGGCCGACAGCAAGAATTGGCCGGCGCTGCAAGCGAGCCCCATCGCCAGTGTCGATACATCGTTGGGGATCAGCCGCATGGTGTCCATAATGGCCAACATCGCCGGTATCGACCCACCGGGCGAATTGATCCAGAGGCTGATGTCGGCACGCGGATCCTCCGCGGACAGCAGGAAAAGTTGGGAACAGAGGCGAGTGCCGATCTTGTCGTCGAGCGCGGAATCCAGCACGACGATCCGGTGGTGCAACAGTCGCGCGGCCACTTGCTCGGCCAGTTGCGGGGGCGCAGTCGTTTCAGGTGCGGTCATGCCATCAACTGTGCTCGGGCGCGAACCTAATGGTCCAGCGCCTGCTGCTGTCAGCAGAAACCTCGCTACATCGGGGTTACAGTTGACCACAGCTGTGAGGTGACCGACGTGATGAGCGCATCTGACGCCGGGTCGTACACGACACGGGAGTTGTCGTGGCGAACCTGGCCGGACTTCGAGCGGCTGTTCTCGCAGGGCGGCGGCTGGGATTTCTGCGCCTGCATGCTCTACCAGCGTGGCCATCACCTGCCCGGCAACGAATTTCCGACACGTGTGGACAGTCGCATACGAAGTCTGGCGGGCAAACGCGAGCTCGTCAGGCAAGGTCGTTCGCACGGGGTTATCGTCTACGCCGCCGGCGAGCCGGTCGGTTGGTGCCAGTACGGACCGGTCGACGAATTGCCGCTGCCGGGGGCGCGGCGGTTGGCGAAGGGCGTATGCGTCGAGGACGACACGTCGCAGTGGCGTATCACCTGTTTTGTTACGCACCACGAGCACCGGCGACGTGGAGTTGGCAGCCTTGCCCTGGCTGCGGCGATTGACGCGATTCAGCGGCAGGGCGGCGGTTGGGTCGAGGCCACACCGATCGCGCGGTCCTACTCGGACACTCAGCTACGGCGTCTGGCGCAGGCTCATGGCCGTAATTCGCCTGAGGTCGAGGAATACCTGAGAACGCGGCGCTGGCCCGAGGTCATGGTGCGCGGTGTCGGACCGGTCCCCGCTGCGCGCGGCAGTTTCGGGAATACGTCACATTCAGGCACCGTATCGATGTTCGAGCGCGCCGGGTTTGAGGCAGTGCGCATCGTCCGCGACACCCACGTACTCATGCGGCGTTACGTGTCACATTCTTAGAAGTACGACGCGCCGGCGCCGTTGAGATTGTGGCGGAAGGTGAGAATCATACGCTCGCCATTCAGTGGCCTGCTGGCCGCATGTCGAACGCACTGATCCGTCTCGTTCGGCCACTTGTTTCCTGCGAGTAGGACCAGATCACCCGTGGATACTGGGAATTCGGCCTGCTCCTCTACGGTAAAAGTGGCTTCTCCGTACAACGTGAACACCGCAATGACGCCGCCGACTCCGGGCGGATCGCGGTGCATGCTGATATGTCCCTCGCCGGGAGTGTATTTGTTCCAGGAGACCTCGTTGAAAGCTGGCGCGTGGAGGCCTTCGACGATCTGAGCCCCGGCCTGCCGAATCGCATGTGGACTATCGGCTAGGGCCAAGCCGGTTACCGCGGACGAGAATGTCACGCCGCTGCCGGCCGGCGACGTTTCAACACGCCAATTGTCCGGCGCGGCATCGACCAGAGCCGCCGCGGTGGCAGCGGTCAACGCTCCACGTACCACCGCCCAGCGGCGGCTGAGCAATTCACGGGCCGTCTCCGCGCTACCGATCATGACGGAAGACTACGCCAAAACTTCTCAGTTGTTCGGGGTTGCGTAGACGTGTCATTAGGATGCTAGCATCCTAGTGTGGGTGATGATGACGTCAAACAGTTCAACGTGTACCTGCCGCTCGGCCTGATCAAGCAGGTCAAGCACCATGCCATCGAGGAAGGCATGTCCCTCTCGGCGTTGGTTACCGATGCACTGCGCGCCTATCTCGACGACAAAGGGGGCGGCAGTCGCCCCGAAAGGAGACGTAAATGACCACCGAAGGTATAGAGGCCATATTTCTCGAAACACACAACTGGGGCAAGGCGGCGAGATTTTTCCAAGCCTTGGGTTTCGAGCTGGAGTTCGACACCGGCCACAACTCCGGCCAGCTCCGCAACGGCAACGGTCCGTACGTATTCATCGCCGAAATTCCCGAGGATCGGAAGCCCGGAATGCAGATTGCGATGACGGTGACCGATACCGAGACGTTCACCCTGGACCCTGCCGTCGAGGTGGTGTCGCCCTTTTCCGACACCCACTATGGAACCCGCGAAATGATCGTTCGCGATCCCGACGGTCGAACCTGGACCTTGCAGGCTCCGGGAAAGAGCTGATCATGTCGACCGGACCAGAAAGTACCGCAGCGCGGGTCGCATTGTGGCGGGCGATGCACCTACAGGTCGATGCGCCGCCGCACATTCTCAACGATGAGGTTGGTCTGCGCCTGGTAGCTCCGGACGATGGTTGGCGCGGACGGCCGGACATGGATCCGAAGAGCACCAGCGGATTTCGCGCGTGGATAGTCGCGCGCTCGCGCTATATCGAGGATCTGGTACGTGATCTGGATGTCCGGCAGTACGTCATTTTGGGTGCCGGCTTGGACACATTCGCTCAGCGCCAGCCGGAAGTCGCGTCCAAGCTGACTGTGTTCGAGGTCGATCAGCCTGGCCCGCAGGCTTGGAAACGGCAGCGGTTGGCGGAGTTGGAGTACGGAATTCCGGAATGGCTGCGGTTCGTTCCAGTCGATTTCGAGGCGCACGAAAGTTGGTTGGAACACCTGTCACAGGCGGGATTTGACCCGAGCCAACCGGCACTCGTCATGTCGACCGGGGTCACGATGTACCTCACGAAAGAAGCTACCGCGTCGACCCTGAGTCACATCGCCGGATTGGCGCCCGGCTCGACGCTCGCGATGACGTTCCAGCTGACGATTGAACTGCTCGACGAGGCCGACCAACCGGCACGCGAGGCCGTTGAGAAAGCCGCGCAAGCATCGGGAACACCGTTCATCAACTTCTACACGCCGACGGAAATGCTGTCGCTGGCCCGCTCAGCCGGCTTCGCCGACGCGACGCACATACCGTCGAGCGTGTTGCGCGAGCGCTATTTCGCCCATCGGACCGACGGCCTGCGTCCGTCTACCGGGGAGGACATATTGCTGGCCACGACGTAAATTCATTTTATGTACTGCTGTGACAACAGCAGCAGCGGTTATTTGGTAGCGCAGTCCGGGGTCCGATGACATGCTTCGCCGATGGATGACCCTGATCTGGAGCCGCTCGTCGACGTCCAGTGGCCCAGGCTGGACCACAGACAAGTGCGGTCTCGTCTGGAAGATCTGGGATGGATCAGCTGCGGTGTAGGCGATTGGGCCTATGCCTTTCGGTCGCCCAGCAGTCGGGTCGTGGCTCGCGTGAGCCCGTTTGAACCGGCGTATGGATACTTCGTTGAGCTCTGTCGCCGATGTCCTGGCAATCGATATGTCCCCCGCATAGATCTGGCCACGCGACTGGCAGGTGGCGGACATGTGGCGGTACTCGAATACCTCGCTCCACCGGATCTCAATACGGCAGAGGCTCTTCTGCGAAGGTGGCGGTCAGCCGACAATGCCGACGACGAATTGCGCGTTCTTCGACGTCGGGTCGACGAATTCGATACTTGGGCTCGTCGAAACGTGCGGTGGTGGGGTGGTGTCGACGTTGGCACGCGACACGTTCTCGTGTCGGCCGATGGCCAGCCGAAGTTGATTGACCTGTTCTACGTGACGTGGGATCTGCTGAACGATCTGATCAATGATCCGCACGCTTTTGCCGAACATATGGCGCCGGACCAATGCCGATACATCCTGGACATCCCTGACCTGCAGGACGGTCATCCGCCGGACTACCTTCGCCGCATAGGCGAGGCGTTGGCCAAACTGGCAATTGAATGATGTGTTTCAGCGAGGGCTCCGCAAACCTTGGCGCGGCCGCGAAGGCGGCTATTGTGACGTGATGATCGAGATCTCAGAAGATTTCGCACGCCAGCTCATCAATCGGGAAGGCGATGCTGGCCGAGCGTGGCTGGCGTCCCTGCCTGCTTTGATCGATCGGTTGGTAGTGCGGTGGCGTTGTCATCAACCCGAGCCGGTTACGCGCGGCCATCTCGGAATCGTCTTGCCGGTGCAGCGACACGACGGCACGCCGGCTGTCTTGAAGATATCGTTCACCCATCCGGATAATGTTTACGAGCCGCATGCCTACGCCGTTTGGGGTGGGCGTGGCGCGGTGCACCTGTACGAAAGAGACGACGACAAATTCGCCATGCTGCTGGAGCGAGCGGAATGGCATACGCTGCAGGAACTCAAGGACGTCCACCAGGCGACGGCCGTGACCGGCCAGCTCGCGCGACGGCTGGCCGTACCCGCCCCGCCCGGAATTCCGCGCCTGTCCGATCGCGCCGCGGATTGGGAGCAGAGTCTCCGCGACAATGCCGAGCAGCTCGGCCATCCCGTATCGGCGCGTGCATTCGACGCCGCGTTGGCCACAATTGACGATCTGGCTCGTAAGCAGCCAGACACCATGATCCACGGGGATCTACACTTCGGAAACGTCGTGCGCGCCCGACGCGAACCGTGGCTGGTCATCGATCCGACCGGCCTGGCCGGAGACCCTGCCACCGATGCGCTTCAGGTACTCAAACGCGGCGCCGATAGCCTGCTGCGGGCCGACAACCTGAATGCCGAGTTGCGGTGCCGGTTAGCCATCTATGCCGACGCCGCCGAGATCGACCGTGAGCGGGCCATGCGTTGGGCCCAGCTTCACGCGGCAATGGGCGCCCATCACGCCCGCAAGAAAGGCAAGCCAGCCTGGCAAATCAAGGCGAACGAGCAGATAGCCGAGCTTCTGGCGTGAGACACGCGAGTTAGCAGGTTCCCGTTATCGTTCGTGGCCCTCTGCGGAATATGCAAGTTGCTAATTACGACTTGCCGCGTGAATTGCCCGCGAGTTAGGCGTTAGCCGAGCTTCCTGCGCCAAACTGCCTGCGGAGTGCTGCTGCAAGACACGCCGACTCCGCCTTGAAATTCGTCGTTCATTCGATGTTCGGTCGAGCATACGTGCAGACTGGAGCGGCAAACCGGTACAGCACCGCTCTGATTCGGCGCTGCCGGCCGGATGTGCGGCTTTGTTCGAAATGGCCTGCGATGGGGGAGGTCGATATCGATGAAGAAGCTCGTCGTACTGGGATTACTGGCATCCGCAGTCGTATTGGGGATGGCTACGTCGGCGTACGCCAATCCGAGTTCGAGCATCTCGATCAGCCCGACGGTGGTCGCGGCCGGTCATACGGTGCGGATCAGCGGATCGGTGCCGATCACGCCCGACTGTCCAGCCACCGCTGCGCGCTTGACCTCATTGGCCCAATTCTTCCCACCAGACGGCTTTGGGCCGTTCGTATCTCGTAACGCCTCCGGATCGTTCACGTTCTTCTTCACCGTGCCGGCGAGCACTCCGCCGGGCGTCTTCAACGTAGGCCTGCGATGCGGCGGCGCGAACGTGGGCGTGAGCGCGTCGGTGCGGGTCACGAGCCAGGTGACGACGGTGCCAACCGGCGGAGTCGCCACCGGCGCCGGCGGGACGGCCGACGGGCCTTCCGGCTGGTGGGTAGCGCTGGGCATCGGCTGTTTGGCATTAGCCGCGGCGCTTATTCCGGTCCGCCTGCGGCTGGCCCGGCAGCGGCGATGACGGCCGCCGCGAGTCAGTGACTCGGCCGCGAGGACGGAGGTCGGCGGCGCGACGGGTCCTCGATATTCTCATCGTCGGACTGTTCGGTTGCGCCGTTGCTGGGGTACTGCTCGGCCACCGATGGTCAGCCCGGCCGCCCGCAGCCGCGGTGACCGCGGTCGCCCCGTCAACGGCAAAACCAACCTCCGTACCGATCCGGCAGCCAAACCACCCGACCAGCCGGCCGACGCCATCACGAGCGCCCAATTCGTTACCCCGGTCCGTCCCGGTATATCTACGGATACCAGCGATCGGGGTGCACACTCGGTTGGTGCGTTTGGGTATCGAGCCAAACGGGGCATTGCAGGTGCCGAGCGATTTCGCGGTCGCTGGCTGGTACACCGGCGGACCTTCTCCTGGGGAAATCGGACCGGCCGTTATCGCCGGCCACATCGATTCTTACCATGGGCCGGCGGTGTTCTTCCGGCTGTCCGCGTTGCGCCCTGGTGACCAGGTGCGAGTGTCCGAACAGGACGGATTAGTCGCGCTGTTCCAGGTCTACGCCGTCGCGCAATATCCCAAATCGACGTTCCCCACCGAAACGGTCTACGCGAATACCGATGGGCCAGAACTTCGGTTGATCACCTGCGGCGGAACATTCAACACTCACATCCGTAGCTACCAAGACAACGTGGTGATCTCCGCGAAGCTGGTCGCGACCGAACACGGCTAGGGGCGGTGTCTCTTTAATACGACCGTCCGCGGGATAATGTCGCCATGGCTGAATTGATCGCTGTGGCTGGTTCCGCCCCAGGCGTGGGCAAGTCGACGACGTGTGGGCAACTCGCCGAGTGGCTTAGCGGGCTGGGGCTGGCGGTCGAGCACTTTCAGGAAGAGGACATACTCAGCCGCAGTGAATTCGCGGATGTGGCAGCGGAATTCACGACAACGGGCGTGGTTGGTCTCCGGACACTGCTCCAGGCAACGTCTTCCTATGTGGACCATCTGCAGGCATCCGGCGTCGATGTTGCGGTCGCGGATTCCCTGGTGCCATTCGTACCGTCGCTGGTTGCGTGGGGCCACGACGATCATGCGATCAGCAAATTCCTCGATGAGCTTGCTGAGCTGTTGCTTCCCGTGCGTCCGGTGATCGTCTATCTGGACGGAGACCCTCGGGTCGCGCTGCCCAGAGCGGCACAGCGAGAGGGTGACGGCTGGTTGGACCGCTACGTAGGCAAGCTCGCAGACTATGGCGTGCAGCCGGCGGTCCGGGATCTGGATACAGCCTGTGCGTACCTGGAGCGGGAGCGGGAAACAACGCTGCGGCTTATTAGGTCGAAGCCGTGGCAGGTCGTGGTTATCCAGCGAGCTCATCAATTGTCGCCCGCGGACGTCGCCAGTGAAGCGCAGCATTCGTTGCGGTCGCGGTTCGGATAGCCAGGTTCCTAACATCAAAGCCTGGCGGCCACGCTACTCATGCGATGCGCTTCGCCTAGCGAGCAGACCGGCGATGAGCATGACGCACACGCCGATCCCGACCCCGGCCAGGGTCCAGAGCACCCGGTCGCCTTCAGCCGAATAGTTCGACGGCTGCACCAAGTCCTCGATGATCAGCACCGCGGCCGTGATGGCACCGGTGTAGACGGCGTAGTTCCACAAGCGAATCGCCAGCGCGTGCATGAGCAGGACAATTGCCACGACTTCGAGCGCGTGGTCGACGGACAGCAGTTTAAGTCCCTGGTCGTTGGCGGGAATCAACAACAGGAGAATGGCAGCGCCCGCGCCGAGCAGCGTGCCAATGATGCGCTGAGCGGCACTGATAGTGCTCTGTTCGAGGCTGGGCTTCACAGCGATGATCGTCGCAATGGGCAGCCACTGGGCGTGCGAAAGACTCAGTCCAAACGCGAGCGCGACGCTGCCGCCTATAGCTACGGCACGGAGCAAGGAAAACGCGATCACCGGCCGCGTCAGCTTGCGCGGCGAGGTGTCGCCGGGGATCTCGGCGACCGGCTGCGGCATGTCCTTGCGGCCCCGGATCAGCCATACGACGAACGCCAACGCCAGCCAAAGCGCGGCCCCGCTGATCCAGGCAACCACCTGAGCCCAGGTGTGGTTACTGATCTGGGGGTGTTGATGAAGGCTGACGGCAAGGCCGAGAGCGATGATAAACCAGATATTGAGCAGAATTGCCGCAACGGCCGCATGCAAACCGCGAACTATCGCGAAGCCGGCAATCAGCGTAATCAAGAAACTGGCCAGGACTAGCCAGCCCCAGGCGACTCCGCCGAGGGCAAATGCGAGCGCGGTCAGCCCGGCACCGACTACGGCGACGATGGCTATCCGTAGCTCCCGGTGCCCGATCGGACCACCCGGATCAACCAACGCGGCAATGACAGCACCAAACAGCGCGCTGAGTAGATATTGCTCGTCCCCGATCGCCGCGAAAACCACCAGCGGTACCAACGCGATGTCCACAAACATCACCCCGCGCGGCCAATTGACCGCCGAGGCGTTGAATGCGAAGACTTTCGACAGCCAGCCCGTGACCCGTTCCCGTCGCGTGGGTTGTCGATCACGCGCGTCTGCAGTGGCAATGGTCGTATTCATGGGTTTCTCCGGGACAATGTGTCGCGCCAAAGGCGTCATCCTAGTAAGACATTCAGCCTCACTGGCGGTCAACGCTTGCCGTGTGCCCGTGCATAAGTTGACGGAGACAACCTGTTCTGAGCGGAGATAACGTCGGTTCCGCAATTGCCTGGGTCAATAGCGCGTTTGAAGCAAAGCATTCGCGCTGGCAAGTAACGTTGTGCTTGTGGCCTGGTCAGGACTGGTCGCCATATCGCCAGAAAGGCGCCGGTCACGGTTCGGAATGGCACGTTGATATACGCTCTATGGTGACGCTGCTGCAAAACATCTTGTACGGCGTCCGGCGACCGTTTAGGTTGCCTCCGTGATAGAAGATGAGCTTCGCCGGGTTGTTGATGAGAACCGGGAGTACTGGGAGGCAATTGCCGCTGAACGCCTTGGTGCGCCGATCGAGTTCTTCCGTGCTGGTCAGAGTACGTTGGAACCACAAGAAATAGCGGTGATCGGTGATCCATCCGGCCTGCGGGTGCTCCATCTAGCCTGTTCGGTGGGCAATGAATGTCTGAACTTAGCGATGCTCGGCGCCCACGTCACCGGAGTTGATCTGTCGCCAACGCACATAGCAAATGCGCGGATCAAAGCGGCACAACTTAATCTCGATATAGACTTCCGCGAGGGCGATATGACAGCCCTCGAACCTGACCTCACCGGATTCGATCTTGTGTATATCTCTGGCGGTGGGATCTGCTGGGTACCTGACATCGAGGCTTGGGCGGAGACTGTCGCGGCTCGCCTGTCGCCTAACGGCCGCGTCGTCATTTGCGAGCACCATCCGCTGTGGGAATGTCTCTCTGTTGCCGGTGAGAATTCGCTGAAGGTGACGTCTGACTACTTTGGTCGCGCTCGAACTGGTTATGCGGATCCGCTCAAGGCTCCCCAGGTTACGCATGGCAGACCTGGGCCACTGCCGGTCAGCACAAGTTTTATCTGGGGCTTGGGCGAGGTTGTTTCGGCTCTAATTCAGGCTGGGCTCCAGCTTGAGACGTTGCAGGAATTCAGCCAGCCTGACATGTATAGCGGCCTCGGATCAGGAGCGGCCAAGATTCCCGCGAGTTATCTCGTAAGCGCGCGCCTGCCTCGTTCGTAAACAGCGTCACGGGCGCAGCGCCTATTCGCATACCGCTCTTCCTGGCACCGCCTGAAGCGGCGTTGGATGCGAACTGGGCCGAGCAGGACGCTAACTGCGGTTCTTCGGTTCAGCCTGCCTATCAGTGGTTGCGTTTATCGCGGCCAGGCGTGGCGCGCAGCACATAGCGAACGGTTCGTGGGGCGCATATCCGGCGAATCGTTTCTTCGGCTTCCTCGTTGTAACCGTGCAATTCAACCTCAATAACATTCGGCATAAACATCGCGAGCGCCCAACTCCGCACGCCTTCGATCTCGAAGAGAGCCCGTGAAAACGGGTCCGCCGAATCACCCGGACTCAAATGCCAACGCTGCTGCTCGGCCAGCCGGTGCGAATTGGCCTGGTCCTTGCGCGCACGTCGAGGATGCCGTAGCGGCCACCAAGGATCGGACCAATTGTGCGCGTACCCTTCAATCATCGCTTCGGGCCACGCGAGTCCCTGGTTATCTAACTCGCGGCGCAGCAATGCCGCGACATCCTGCACTGGCCGGCCGCGGAGCTGCTCGGTCCTCAGAGCGGCGCGGACCCGCCGCAGGGGTTCGTACCGCTCCAAGTCCAAAAGCTCGTCCTCCAGCCTCTGAAGGTCGGCCAGCTGCGTCTTCGACCACGGCTTACGGCCGTTGACTCGCCACCCGGTCCGCCTGCCAATGCGTCTCAATCTCACAGTTCTCAAGTTTGGCGCACTGCGAGTGATGCCGCCGAAGG
>JBEDUI010000248.1:0-18421 GCA_040414495.1 Mycobacteriales bacterium | reverse complement strand
TCACGTCACCCTCGCTGCACCAAAGGCCCGCAGCCGCCGCATCCGGATAACCCTCAAATCACGCTCGCTGCACCAACGGCTGACGCCAACCCGTCGTCACCAACCCCATTGCAGCGAACGTGACATCAGAGCGAATCCGAACCCCAAAAACCGCCCCCACGCCACGCTCGCTGCATTAGCTGTCGACGGCGACCCAACCCAACGACCCTCACGCCACGCTCGCTGCACCAAAGGCCGACAGCCGCCACATCCGACAACCCTCAAATCACGCTCGCTGCATCCAGGGCCGACGCCAACGGGAACGCCCTCCGCGCCCGGTGACATCGCTCCAACGCATGGAGCAGAGTCACACGCCACGCAGAGCAAACCCATCCGTCCAATTCAGCCGCGCAGCATCTCCGCGATCAGGAATGCCAACTCCAGCGACTGCTGCGTATTCAACCGCGGGTCGCAGGCCGTCTCGTACCGCCCGGACAGGTCGGCGTCGGCGATCTCCTGCGCGCCGCCCAGGCACTCGGTGACGTCCTCGCCGGTCAGCTCGACGTGCACGCCGCCCGGGTGCGTCCCGAGCGACCGGTGTACCTCGAAAAAGCCGAGCACCTCGTCGACTACCCGGTCGAAATGCCGGGTCTTGTAGCCACTGGCGGACTCCTCGGTGTTGCCGTGCATCGGGTCGCAGCACCAGACGACCGGCTGCCCGGTCGCGGTGACCTTCTCCACGATCCGCGGCAACGCATCCCGGACCTGGCTGTTGCCCATCCGGCTGATCAACGTCAACCGACCAGGCACCGCGTCCGGATTGAGCCGCTGCACCAATTCGGCCGCGAATTCCGGCGACGTACTCGGCCCGAGCTTGACGCCGATCGGGTTGGCGATCCGGCTGACGAAGTCGATGTGCGCACCATCCAGCGCCCGCGTCCGCTCGCCGACCCAGACCATGTGCCCGGACAGGTCGTACGCGGTCCCGTCGCTGATCCGCGTGAACGCCCGCTCGTACTCCAGGATCAGCGCCTCGTGGCTGGCGTACAGCTCGACGCTGCGCAGCGCGTCGTCGTTCACCCCGCAGGCGCGCATGAAGCCCAGCGCCCGCTCGATTTCGCGGGCCAGCGTCTCGTACCGCTGCCCGGCCCGGGAGGTACGGACGAAGTCCTTGTTCCAGTCGTGCACGGCATGCAGATCGGCCAGACCGCCATGGGTGAAGGCGCGCAGCATGTTCATCGCGGCGGCGGCGTTGGCGTAGGCCCGGACCATCCGGCTCGGGTCGGGGGTACGTGCCTCAAGCGTCGGATTGATCGCGTTGACCATGTCGCCGCGGTACGACGGCAACCCCAGAGCGTCCACATTGGACGAACGCGGTTTGGCGTACTGGCCGGCGACCCGGCCCAGCTTGACCACCGGCACGCTGGCGCCATAGGTCAGCACGACAGCCATCTGCAGCAACGTCTTGGTGGTGGCGTGCAGGTGCGGCTCCGTATTGGAGTCGAACGTCTCGGCGCAATCGCCACCCTGCAGCAGAAACGCCTCGCCGCGGGCGACCGCGCCCAGCCGGTCCCGCAGCCGGTCGACCTCGTACGGCACCACGACCGGCGGTACCTCGGCCAGCGTGCTGGCGACCTCGCTCAACGCCTTCGGGTCGGGCCACTCGGGCTGCTGGGCGGCGGGTAGATCACGCCAGATGTCCAGACCGGCAAAGGGGTCGGCAGATAGGTCGCTCATGAGCTGCACCCCGGCATCGGCCCGGAGTGCCCGTCGAGGGCATCGGTCATGGGCTAAGAGTAGCCGCGCGATGACACCGCTTACCTGCGAGTCGCCAACCCGGGCACACCCGACGTATCAGCGCGCTCGAGACCCGCTCAACCGTGCCGGCGGGCCGGGTCGGGCCATTCGTCGTGACCACCGAAGTCGGTCCACAGGAACGGCGGGATCGAGGCCACCAGGCCGCTCAGCGCATCGATCCGGGCCATCGTCTCGGCCGGCGCGCACACCGGCCACCAGGCCACTACCTCGGCGCCCCGGATCCGCCACGCGAACGGCTCGACCCGCAGCAGCGAGGACACTCCGCGCGGATTGAGCAAGGCCACGGCGAAGCGCCGCGACATCGTGTCGGCCGGCGCCGAGACCCGGTACGAGCGGTTGAACGTGTCGTTCTCGATATCAACGTCCATTGGCGCCAGGCCGGGAAACAACTGCCCGAACCGGCTCTCGGGCCCCAACCGGATTGGCGGCAGCGCGGTGGGCAGCCGCAGCAACGCGACCCGCACGTAGCGGTCGAACTGGAATTCCGCACCCTCGATCGTGTATCGGTATTCGAAGCTCTGGAACGGAATCTCGCCGATCCGCCCGGTCAACGTCCCGAAACCGGCCGAGGCGCCAGGATGATCGAACGGCGGCCCGGACTGACCGCGCGCCGCGTGATCGGCGACCAGCTGATAACCGAGGCCGTTCCGCTGGGCGAATTTCCCGTACGGATGAAGCCGGCGCCGCATCCGAGCCCGCGACACGGCGTTGACGATCGCGCTGACGACCGTGGCGAACATCCAGTAGAAAAGCCGCAGGAGCAGGTTCAGAATCCAGCCGATAATGTCGTCCACGGGCACATTGTGCCGCTACGGGAATATCGACCGGTTCGCCGGGGAACGCTAGTCCTGCTGGGTTTACGTTTGGCGCAATTCCCGACCCGGATCGGGTTATAAATCGAAACCGGTTAAGTAACCAACTGACAATTGATGTCTATTGAGAGCGACAGGGCCGTCTCACATGTGCGAGACGGCCCTGTCGGTATTGCCGGCAACGATCAGCCGAAGAAAACCTCGGCTTCGGCGTAACGCTCGACCGGGACGGTCTTCAGCTCGTCGGTTGCCTCGGACAACGGAACCCGGATGATGTCGGTGCCACGCAGCGCCACCATCTTTCCGTAATCGCCTTCGTGCGCGGCGTCGATGGCGTGCAGACCAAACCGGGTCGCCAGGACCCGGTCATAAGCGGTCGGAGTACCACCGCGCTGAATGTGACCGAGCACCGCGGTGCGGGCTTCCTTACCGGTCCGCTTTTCGATCTCGTCAGCGATCAGCTGGCCGATACCGCCGAGGCGGACGTGACCGAACGCGTCGATCTCACCCGTGGCCAGCGCCATCGTGCCCTCGGCCGGGACCGCGCCCTCGGCCACCACGACGATTGGCGCATAGTGGTCCTCGAACCGGTGCTCGATGTAGCTGCACACCTTGGCGATGTCGAACGGCCGTTCGGGAATCAGAATGACGTTGGCGCCACCGGCCAGGCCCGCGTGCAGGGCGATCCAGCCGGCGTGCCGGCCCATCACCTCGACGATCAGCGCGCGGTGATGCGACTCGGCCGTCGTGTGCAGCCGGTCGATCGCCTCCATCGCGATGTTGACCGCGGTATCGAAACCAAACGTGTAGTCGGTCGCGCCGAGGTCGTTGTCGATCGTCTTGGGCACGCCGACAACCGGCATGCCGTCGTCGGTCAGCCGCTTGGCCACACCCAGCGTGTCCTCGCCACCGATCGCAATCAACGAATCAACCTCGAGCCGCTGCAACGTCGCGCGGATCGCCTCGGGTCCGCCGTCCGTCTTGTACGGGTTGGTCCGAGAGGTGCCCAGAATCGTGCCGCCCCGCGGCAGAATGCCGCGCACCGCGGCAACGTCGAGCTGGGTGGTGTTGCCCTCGATCGGACCACGCCAACCGTCCCGGAAGCCGACGAACTCATGCCCGTAGGCACCGACGCCCTTCCGGACAACCGCCCGAATCACCGCGTTCAGGCCGGGGCAGTCACCGCCTCCGGTGAGCACACCGATCCGCATCCGCTTATCTCCTTTGTGGTTGGGTTCTGCGCGCCGCGCACGAGCGCCCTGACACCCCATTCATCAGTGTCGCGACACTCGCTGCATCGCCTTCCACCGGGCCAGATTGTGCCTGGCATCGGCAAGTGCGCTGTGCTGGTCCGCTGGTGGCGCCGGCAGCTCCGGTTTACCCAGCTCCTCCCACCGTTGCCGCAGCTCGTGGGTGAACCGCGGGATCTGCCGCGGCAACTCCGGCATGCTGCCCCATAGTTGGGCCAGCGCGACATGGTCGTAGCCGGCGTACCAGGCCCACAGCTCGACCGGCCTGGAGCCCTGCGTGAGGAACGTCAGAATCTCATCCCGGATCTGCTTACGCGACCGCCAGGCGGCGTCGGCCGGCGGTGGCAGCTTGTCCAGCACGTTGTCGCGTACCCACGCGATGGCCTTCTCCGGATCGAACTCGGTGGACACCGCGTAGTACTCGCGACCATCCTCGGCCACGATGCCGATCGAGACGAGGTCGATCGTCAGCCCGTCCTCGATGAACTCGCAGTCGTAGAAATAGCGCACGCGCACACCGTACTGGCACGGTCTGCGGCGGTTGTCGTGTGACCCGACTCGGGACCGCTCAGCCGGCGCGTTCGGCCGGTTTACGGTCGGCGGCCTCGGGGTCGGCCTGCCGGGAGACCGAGGCCGCGGCGGCCCGGGTCGCGGCCGGACCCGAGCGGCGGGCCCGGTTCAGCTCCGCCTTCACCTTCGAGGCGTAGACGTCGACGTACTCCTGACCGGACATCTGCATCAGCTCATACATGATCTCGTCGGTCATGGACCGCTCGACGAACCGATCGCCACCCATGCCTTCGTAGCGGGAGAAGTCCAGCGGCTTGCCGAATATGACGCCCGGGCGCGGACGCAGCCGCGGGAACACCCGACCGATCGGCTGCAGCTTGTCGGTGTTGACCATCACGACCGGGATCACCTGCGCGCCGGTGGCCAGGGCCAGCCGAGCCACGCCGGTCTTGCCGCGGTACAGCCGGCCATCGGGCGAGCGGGTGCCCTCCGGGTAGTAGCCGACCAGTCCACCTTGGACAAGAACCCGTTCCAGGGCATCGAGCGCGGAGAGAGCGGCGGCTCCACTGGCCCGGTCGATCGGCACCTGGCCGACGCCGGCGAAGAACGCCTTCTTGATCCGGCCCTTGAAACCGCGGCCGGTGAAGTACTCCTTTTTGGCCGGGAACGTCATCCGGCGCGGGACCACCACCGGCAGGAACATCGAGTCGACGACGGCCAGGTGATTGCTGGCCAGAATCGCCGGGCCTTCGGTGGGTACGTTCTCCACCCCTTTGGCCCACGGCCGCCAGATCAGCCGGGCCAACGGAGCGACCACAAAGATCTTGAGGAGCCAGTACCACATCGTGTGTGCCTCCCCCAGGATCCGGTTCGCTCCGTGCCAGCGAGCCTACGGTCGCCGGGCGGTCGGCACAACGCGTGCACGCTTCGTACGACGCAACCGACCGCTCGTTACCCTAACTGTCCGCCGCCGGGACGACCGAACCCTGGTCACCGGCGCGCGCATTCGCCAACGACTCTGACTTAGCGGACGTGCCGTACGAGACCCTACGATCGCCTCGTACACAAGCTGATCGCGTGCGACGATGGAGATAAATCAACGGTCACCGTTTGCCCGCCGGGGAGGTCGTCGTGCCACTGTTGCCGGACGCGGAGCCTTGGCATCACCGGGGCGGTGACGTCGGTGTCGTGTGTTGTCACGGCTTCACCGGTACGCCGTCGAGCATGCGGCCGTGGGCGCAGGCGCTGGCCGACGCCGGGCTGTCGGTGTCGCTGCCGCGACTGCCCGGACACGGGACTCGGTGGCAGGACCTGAGCGACACCCGGTGGCCGGACTGGTACGGCGAGCTGGAACGATCGTTTGATGCATTGCGCGAGCATTGCCGGCTGGTCTTCGTGGCTGGGTTATCGATGGGCGGCACGCTGAGCCTGCGGTTGGCGCAGCAGCGCGGTGCCGATGTGGCCGGGCTGCTGTTGGTCAACCCGTCGCTGCTGAGCGAGAACCGGCTGGTGCCGTTGCTTCCGGTGCTCTCCCGGGTGGTCCGGTCGTACAAGAGCATCGGCGGCGACATCAAGATGCCGACCACGCACGAGGCTTCATACGACCGGACGCCGTTGCGTGCGTTGGATTCGCTGCGCCAGCTCTGGGCGCTCACGCGGGCCGACCTGCAGCGGATCACCCAGCCTCTGGTGCTGTTCCACAGCCGGGTCGACCACGTGGTGGAGCCGCTCAATTCGCGGATTCTGCTGGATCAGATCAAGAGCAAGGACGTCACCGAGCACATTCTCGAGGACAGCTATCACGTGGCCACGCTGGATTACGACGCTCCGAAGATCTTCGCCGAGTCGGTGACCTGGGTCGCCGCGCACGCCGACGTTCCGGCCGGCAGGTCATGAACGGGGGCGTACGGCGCCCGCCCGTCTGGAGCAGGGCGTCATGAGCGAGCCGGCCCGGCGGGGTCGCCGGGACAACGGTCTGGTCGCGGTGGCGTATGTCCCGCTGGCCGATGTCGACCCCCGGATCGGAGACCGGCTGCTGGACATTTTGTGGGCGGCGCGCATTCCGGCGTATTTGGAACCGCCGTCGGACACCGATGCGCTGCGCGCGTTGACCGCGCCCTCGCAGCCGGTGGACCGGCTCTGGGTCGACGGCGACCGGCACTCCGACGCCCGCAAGCTGGTCGAGGCCGAGGCGGCGGAATTGCCGGCCGAGCAGCCCGAGCCGCAGACGGCACCGCCGGATGGGGTCGGGTCCCGGCAGCTGGGCGCCGAGGAGGAGGCCGCGTGGAAGGCGCTGGTCGCCGGGTTCGCCACCGACGGCGGCGGCGACGTGCATCCCTGGCCGGTGGCCGAGGACCTGCAGGACGATTCCGGCGAGGCTGAGGCCGGCACGACGACCCGTGCCCCCAAGCCGTCGCAGCCCACCGAGCCGCACGGCCACAATCTGCTGGACGCGCTTGACGCTTTGGACGGCATCGGGTCCGAGGACGACCTGGAAGGTCATTTCGAGCCGCCGCCCCCGCCGCCGATTCCCAAGTTGTCGAAGTACGCGGTGTTGGCCCTGGTACTCGTCGCGTTGGGAATTCTGCTGCTGTTCCTACCCGGCCTGGCCGGATTGTCCGGCTCGGACGGCGTTTTCGCGCTTGGCGTGATTTCGATTCTCGGCGGTGTCTCGTTGCTGATCTGGCGTCTGAAGGAGGACCGGTCCGACGACGACGGTCCCGACGACGGCGCCATCGTCTGAGCCGCGTTCTTTCCGGGCTGGAGATCAAACCCTGCCCAGCACACCGGACGGAAGGTCTCTCACGGACACGCCGAAACTCCGCCCTCGGCTGGGCCCGGCGCGTTCCGGCCGACGGCTGACGGGGATCGTCAGCTGGCAGGTCAAAATTCGGCACCGCGACCGCGCAGCCCCGACCGGCGCTCGCTCCCCTTGCCGTGGGGCTATCCGCTGGGCCAGGTTGCCAGGCGCGCTCCAGCCGACGCCGGACGGGGTTCGTCAGCGGGCACGTCAAATTCAGCACCGCGACTGCAGCCCCGCGCTCCCCCTCGGTGCGGGGTTATCCGCTGGGGAGACCGGGTTGGTCGTGCATGGTATTGCGCCGCGGTTGTTGCAGCGGATCAACTAACGGTGGCCGAATAACGTGTGGAATTCCATGAAGAAATTCGATCCGCCAACCTTCGTGGTGCACGATCCAATGATGGCGATGGCACAGCAGCACCAAATTCTGCAGTGACGTCGGACCGCCGTCAGCCCAATGCTTCACATGATGTGTCTGGCACCAGGCCGCCGGCGCGGTACAGCCGGGGTGTATGCAGCCGGTGTCGCGGGCGACGACGGCCCGGCGGATTCCGGTCGGGATGGTGCGGGTGGCGCGGCCGATATCCAATGGCTCGCTCTGAGATCCCAACACAATGGGAATAACCCCGGCGTCGCAGGCGACGCGGCGGGCAGCTTCTGCGGTGATCGCGGCGCCGGTGCCCAGGGTTCCGGTGCCCGGCCGCCGCAATGACGTGTCGTCAGAGTGTTTGCCGCGTAGGTCATCCAGCGTGATCATCACGGTGACTTGGGGTTTCTCGCCTCCGACCGCCGGCAACTCGCCGCCGGCCAATGTGCGACTGCTTAACTCGACAAGGGCGTCGGCCATGCGACGACTCCTCGACCGCGTATCGGGCTGCCCGTCCTGGGCAGGTTGCGGTTGGGCAAGTGGGCCGAGCGCGGCTTGGACCGTGGCGGAGGCCTCGGCATCGAGCCGCCCTCGTATGTAGTCCATGCCGCCCACGTCGCGGCGAAAGATCAGTTCGCGGCGTTCCGGCTTGTCCTCATCCAGAGTGCCGTCCGGATCCAACACCGCATGCAATCGACGAGCCAGTACACGAACACGGGACGGGTCCATCTCCCGCGACTGCTCAGCCAGGAATTCCTCCGCCTCGGCACGCTCCCGCACACCGACCGCCGGCGGCAGCTTCTTCATCGCCTGGCCGATCACCTGTACATGCTCCACAGACAACGCACCCTCGGAAGCGGCAGCCGCAGTGGCCGGTAATGCTGGTTCGACGAGCTCACCAGAGATACTGACCGAACCCACTAATTGCTGCGCCGACCGGACCCGAGCCTTCGCTTCGCCCGGTGAGAGGCGTAGCCGCGCCCGCAAAAATGCCTCAGTTGATAGTCCGGCTTCTTGCCCGGCGATATCCCGAGCATGAAAATCCGCCAACTCCCGGCACCGAGCAAACTCCAGCAGCCGAAACGCCGACTCCATCTCCTCCAACGAATCAGCCGACTCCTGACCCGACAGCCGCCAAAACTCCCCCTCAACCAACCCCTCCACCACAGCACGGAACAACCCGACCAGCTCCACCACCGGAACCGGGCCAATGCTCGTCGTGCTGCTCATACTCAAAACTCTAGAACCACCCACTGACAAAACCAGGCCCCAGAAACCCTCCGCCGAGAGAATTACTTTCGGTCACTTCCCCATCACAATCCGCGCCACATAAGCGATCCAGGCACGCCCGCGACAACGACCGCGTCCCGGGCGCGGCTGTTTCCACACGATTGCGGAGGGAATTCCCCGGGGTACCGAAGACACCGCAACCGGCCGATCGCTACTGCGCAGCGATCGGGCCGGCCGGCGCCGAAGACCCAGAAATCCAGCAACGCCGAATGGCCGTCGCGGTGCGCGATACGAATTCGCTCGCCCGCCCCCGATCTGCGATTCGAAATAGGCGTCAGGTTTCGTAACGCAGGCAATTCGTCAGCAACAGGTCGACGATATGCGCCGCTCCACAATGGTCGACCGGGCGATGCGGGCCAGCCACGGACTGGTCCGCTTCCCCGTGTTCTTGGCTCGACCCGCAACCACTCCGCGATTTCGTCGTCCTCACCGACCCGGTATTCGGCCAGGATCTCCAATCGGAATGCCTACGTACGGAATCGATCGAAGAGCGCGTCGAATCCTTCCGGGCTCATGTGCCTGCCTGCAGTCCGTTGGGCTACGGAACGCAAACCGTTAAAACGTATCGAGCAACGTCGGGGCAGGACCGCCGATCGCGGCTTCCACGAAAGCGTCCGATGTGGACTCACCGTCGGCCAGCCCCGCCCGGCGCAGCGCCGCCAACGAAACCCCGCCGGCGTACAACAGCGCCAGACCACGGGAATTCAGTCGTACCGCCCCGGACCCGCCCGCCTCCAGCCGACCCTGCCCGTCCTCAACTGTCAACCGCCACCGCCCGGCATTCCACGGGCATTCCTCGTCGGCAAGTTCCAGGTCGACACCGCCGGACACGCCGGCGCGCCAACCCCGGGCGGCGATCGCGGCCGGAGCGTCGATGACCCGCAGCATCCAGGCGTGCAACGACTCGTGCGTACCGTCGACCGGCATCGCCCAGGAGAGCCGGTCCCCCACCGGCTGCCAGATCGATATCGTCGGCAACGCGTTGCCCCAGCTGGCCAGATTGGCCAGCAGCGTGGTGGCCGCCGCGCCGGTGCGCGCCATGAACTCCGCGACGGATAGCCGGGCGCCGACCGCGTAACCGGTCCCCCGCTCCCAGCAGGCGTAGCCCTCGACCTCGCCGTCCGGGCCAGTGACGATCGTGATGCCGTCGTATCTCTCCAACACCTCCTGCGGCGCGGCGTTGAACAAGGGTCCGGACCGTTCCAGCAGCGCGTTGCCCTCGGCCGCGGTACGGCGGTACAGCTCGGCCAACGTCGGCAGGTCGTCCACGCCGGCCGGCCGGACCGAATAGCCCTCGGGGACACGCAACCCGGACATTCCCAGGGTCGGGTAGCTCATCCACGTATTGACCCCGGTGTCCTCCCAACCGAGCCGGCGGTAGACACCTGGCACAGCCCGGTACAGCGTGCAGACCGCGGCGCCACGAGTACGCGCTTCGGCCAGGACCCGGGTTAGCAGCCGGGCGGCGTTCCCACCGCCCCGCCATTCCGGTGACGAGGCGACCCCGGCCAGCCCGCTGGCCGGCACCGGGCGGCCGCCGAACCAGTGCTGTTGCTCCCGGTCGCCGACCTTGCTCACCAGCCGGCCAGCATCGAACATGCCCCAGGTCGTGCTCCCGGCCTGCGGGGCGGGCCGTTCGACCTCACCGGCCGGGCGGCGCGGGCCGCCGAAAGCGACCCGGTTCATCTCCGCGGCGGCAAGCTGGTCGTCCTCGGTCAGCGGTCGGATCTCGACATCGGTACGCGTTGTGATCATGGCCCGAGTCTTCCCGACGCCCGCCGGAAATAGCTATGCGGCTGTTTGACCAGAATGAGCCACCCGGCGCCGGTTGCTAGTGCGGCAATGCGTCACGCATTGTCCCGGCCGCGCCTCGTACCGACCCGATCGCCCGATTGCTGGTTGTCGCGGCCACATCCTGGACGCGCTGCGAGGCCAGGTCGGCGGCGTGCCGGGCCCGCCAGCCCAGCGACGGCTTACCGGCGGTGTCCCCGGCAGCGATCAACAGGCCGCCCAGCATGCTCAGATTCTTGATGAAGTGGGTCTGCTGGTTGGCTCGCGCCGCCGGGTCGGGTTCCTGCCAGAACGGATGGCCGGCGAACGTAGTCGGTACCAGGCTCGCGGCCAACATGCTGGCGGCGACCCGCGGCGCGATGCCAAAGGCCAGCATGAGTCCGGCACCTACCTTGACCGCCCCGTCGATCCGCACCAAGGTCAGCACGTCACGGGGTGCCCGTTCGGGCAGAACGTCGGCGATCCGATTGACCACCGGTTCGGCGACCTTCGCGGCCTGTTCGGCGTTGCGCAGCGCGTTAATTCCACCGACCACGTACATCGAAGCCATCATTGGGCGGGCGATACGGCGTAAAAGCTGCATGCGAGATCTCCGTTCGCTCTCGATCGCCGACTACATTCCCTGATCGTCGGCGGCGACACCTCACTGTCGCAGATTGCCGAAGTCGATCTCGGCAACAACAGGCCGATGGTCGGAGGCAATCGCGACATCCGGCCCATCCAGCACCCGACACCGCAGCGGCTGCAGTCGGCGGTCGGCGAAAATGGCGTCGATCCGGCGCGTCGGGTCGGTCGCCGAGAACGTCTCGCCCGGTCCGGTGCCGGAGACCGCGAACGTATCCCGCAGCCGGCTGCCGAACACTGCGAAGGCCTGCCCGGACGGCAGCTCGTTGATATCGCCGCCCAGCACGACCGGCAGCGAGTCGTCGCGGATGACCTCGTGCAGCCGGGCCAGCAGCTCGTGGGCATGCCGGAGCCGCTCCCCGGCCCGCGGGCCCAGGCGGGTGCCGACCGCGACGAACCGCTGGCCGCCGAGTGAGCAGACCGCGACCGCCGCGCCGCACTTCCCGTAGCGAGCGCCGAGCCGGATCACGGCCGTGCGGTGCACCTTGACCGTCAGGTGGCACAGCAGCAGGTTGCCGGCGGCCGGACGCCCGCCCGTGGCCACAATCAGGTCGCTGTGCCGGGCCAGCGCCGCCGCTTTTCCCCGCCAGCGCAGGTACCGCGGCGCCTCCTGAATGCAGACGATGTGCGCGTCGGCGGTACGCAGGACGCGGCTGACGGCGGCCTTGTCGTCCCGCAGGGACCGGACGTTATAGCTCAGCACCCGCAACGTGGTCGGCCTGCTCACTGCGCTCCCTGCCTCGGTTACCGGCGACGGGAATGAGCCTATGGCAACGAGGGCCGCCCCAGTTCATGCGCCAGCGAATCCAATTCGTCGCCGCCGGACATCAGCCGGGTGACATCGGCCAACCCGATCTCGGATTTGGCGTAATCACCGATGCTGCGCCCGCGTTGCAACAACAGGAATCGGTCGGCGATCGGGTACGCGTGGTGCGGGTTGTGGGTAATGAACACGACGCCCAGGCCCCGGTCGCGGGCCTGCACGATGTACCGCAGTACGGTGCCGGCCTGTCGGACACCCAGGGCCGAGGTTGGCTCGTCCAGGATCAGTACGCGGGCGCCGAAATACACCGCCCGGGCGATCGCGACCGACTGCCGTTCGCCGCCGGAGAGCGTGCCGACCGGTTGATCAGGGTCGCGGATATCGATGCCTATCTGCGCCAACTGCTCGCGGGTGATCCGTTTCGCGGTCGCCACGTCGAACCGGCGCAGCGGTCCGCGTCCGGTCACCGGCTCGGAGCCGAGAAAGAAATTCCGCCAGATCGCCATCAACGGAATTACGGCGAGATCCTGATAAACGGTCGCGATTCCCCGGTCGATCGCATCCCGCGGATTGGTCAGCGTTATCGGTGTGCCGTCGACGAGCAATTCGCCTTCGTCGGGACGGTGTACGCCGGCGAGAATTTTGATGAACGTCGTTTTTCCGGCGCCATTGTCGCCCAGCACGCAGGTCACCTGGCCGGCCCGGACCGTGGTCGAGATATCCGACAGGGCGATCACAGTGCCGAAGTATTTGGAGACCTGGCGCACTTCGAGTACGGGAGTGTCGCTCATGGTTGCTTTCCGCTCTGTTCGGCGTATTGGCGCACGACGCGATTGGCCAATACGGCCAGCAACAGCATCGCACCGAGGAAGAATTTGAACCAGTCCGCGTCCCAACCGACGTAGACGATGCCCTGCTCGACCATGCCGAAGATCAACGCACCGAGGGAAGCGCCGATCGCCGAGCCGTACCCGCCGGTCAACAGGCAACCGCCGATGACGGCGGCGACGATATAAATCAGCTCGTTGCCGACGCCCTGGTTGGCCTGGACCGAGGTCAGTCGCAGCGCGGTGATCACACCGACCAGCCAGGCCGCGCCCGAGGTGATCATGAACAGGGTGATCTTCGTACGCGCGGCCGGCACACCGACATTGCGGGCCGCGGCCTGATCGCCGCCGATGGCGAACGTCCAGTTCCCGAACCGGGTCCGCAACAGCAGATACGAGGCCACGGCCGTCAACACCAGCCACCAGACAATCGAGATTTTGTAATTCGTACCGTCAATGACCACCGATGAGGCGAAAACGAAATGCGCGCTGCTAAAACCGTGGGCCGAGGTGAGTCCATCCACCAATACGGTCCCGGTGATCAGCTTGGTGACGCCAAGGTTCAGGCCCTGCAACATCAGGTACGAACCGAGCGTGACGATAAAGCTCGGCAATCCTGTGCGGACCACCAGATATCCGTTGAACAGACCGGTCGCCATTGCGAATACGAACGAGATGACGATGGCCAGCCAGATATTGAGGTGGTAATGCGTGGCCAGCAGACCGGTGACCAGCCCGACCGAGCCGACCATGACGCCGGCCGACAGGTCGAATTCGCCGCCGATCATCAACAGCGCCACCGCCAGCGCCACGATCCCGATGGTGGAGGCTGGGTCGAGCCAGTTGGCCACGCCGGACGGGCCCCGGAACACCGAGGACTGCGCGGCGAAAAAGATCAGCACCACGATCGCGCCGCAGGCCGATCCGAGTTCGGGGCGCACCAGCAATCGCCGTACCACGCCGATATTCGCTATCCGTTCGTCCACAGTGGACACACTCATCGCTGCCTCCTTCCGCTAACGGGTGCCGTGTAGTTGCGCGACCTGGCCGGCGTTGGCTTTGGTGATCAGGGCCGGACCGGTCAGCACCGGCTTGCCGCCACCGACCTCGTTGCGGTTGGTCTGGTACAGATACAGGAACGAGATCGGCAGATAACCCTGCAGGTACGGCTGTTGGTCGACGGCAAAGAGCACGGTGCCGTTCTGCACCGCGTGTACGACCGGGGTCGACAGGTCGAAGGTGGCGATTTTGGCCGTCGAACGGGCGTCGTCGCGGGCCTGCACGGCGCTCATCGCGACCGACGGGTTCAGGGTCAGTACGCCCTGAATGCTCTTGTCGGCCTGCAGTTTGGCCTTGATCGTGGACCCCGCGGTCTGCAGATCGTTGATGTCGACCTGCAGGTGTTCGACCGTGCCGCCGAATGTATTCGCCGCGCCCTGACAGCGTTGTTCCAGCCCGACGTTGCCCGCCTCGTGAATGACGCAGAGAATCTTGTGCAGGCCCTCGGCTTTGAGTTTCCGGCCGGCCGCCTGCCCGGCCACGTACTCATCCTGACCGATATGGGTAATCGCGCCGAATGCCGCCGACTGGTTCTCGCCGGAATTGATCGTGACCACCGGAATGCCGGCCGCCACCGCATGCCGTATCGATGCCTTCAACGCGGCCGGGTTGGCCATCGACACCGCGAGCCCGTCGACGTGTTGGTTGACCGCGGCGTCAATGAGCTGGGACTGCGTCTGCGGGTCGCCGCTGCTCTGGTACGTGACCTTGACGCCCAGGTCCCGGCCGGCCTGCTGGGCGCCGTTTTTCACCACGGCCCAGAACGAGTCGCCGGCCGCGCCGTGCGTCACGACCGCGAACGTGAGTTTGCCCGACGGTTTCATCACGGCCGGACCGGAACCGTCGCCGGCCTGCGGCGGACCGATATCGACCTCGTTCGAACATGCGGCCAGAACGATGGGAAGGACAACCAGCAACCAGCACAGTCGCTTCACGATGCCTCCTTGCATCGCTTACGGAGAGTGCTCTCGAGGTTACAGATAATGTCGCTGGCTGCGCTTGTCCTGTTCGTATTCCGCACGGGCCGCGCGTGTCGATTCCAACTCGGAAACCTCGGCCACCGGCACGTCCCACCAGGCGCTGGAATCCGGCGACGGCGCGCTCGTATCGGTTTCCACATGAACAACGGTGGTGGTATGTGATTCGCGCGCTTTGGCCAATGCAGCCCGCAACTCGCCCAGGCTGCCGGCCCGGATTACGGTGGCGCCGAGGCTGGCGGCGTTCGCGGCCAGATCGACCGGGAGGATCTCGCCGTCGAGGTTGTGCGACTCGACGTTGCGGAACCGGTACGAGGTGCCGAATCGCTGCGAGCCGACCGATTCCGACAGCGACCCGATCGAGGCGAAGCCGTGGTTCTCCACCAGCACGACGATGAGCTTGACGCCCTCCTGGACCGCGGTCACCAACTCCTGGGCCAGCATCAGATACGAGCCGTCGCCAACCATGACGAAAACCTCGCGGGCCGGATCGCCCAGCTTGACGCCCAACCCGCCGGCGATCTCGTAGCCCATGCAGGAAAAGCCGTATTCCACGTGGTATTCGAGCGGATCGCCGGCGCGCCAGAGCATGTGCAGGTCGCCGGGCATGCTGCCGGCCGCGTTGATGACCACGTCGCCGGGCCGGGCCGCCTCGTTCACCGCGCCCAGGACCTGGGTCTGGCCGGGCGGACTCACCGTGTCCTCGCCGCGGTAGGCGGCGTCCACAATGTCCTGCCAGCCGTGCGATTTCGTCCGCGCCTCGGTGCGGTATTCCGGGTCGACCTGCCAGCCCTGTAAGGCATCCGTGAGCGCGGTCAACGCCTCGCGGGCATCGGCGGTGAGGGCCAGACCGGCCAGCTTGAGCGTGTCGAAGGCGGCGACGTTGACATTGATGAATCGCACCTCGGGGTTGCCGAATACCGAATGCGACGCGGTCGTGAAATCGCTCCACCGGGTGCCGACGCCGATGACCACGTCGGCTTCGCGGGCCAGCGCGTTGGCCGCGGCCGTACCGGTGGCGCCGATCGCCCCGAGCGCGGCCGGATGGGTGTACGGCAGCGCACCCTTTCCAGCCTGGGTCTCGCCGACCGGAATTCCGGTAGCGTCCACAAGGGACCGCAGCGCCGCCGTCGCGTCGCTGTAGGCCACTCCGCCACCGGCCACGATCAACGGTTTACGGGCTGACCGAATCAACTCGACCGCGCGGGCCAGCGCCGCCGGCTCGGGCACCGGACGGGCGACATGCCAGACCCGACGGGCCAGGAATTCGTCCGGGAATTCGTACGCCTCAGCCTGCACGTCCTGCGGCAGGGCCAACGTGACGGCGCCGGTCTCGGCCGGATCGGTGAGCACCCGCATCGCCTGCAACGCGGCCGGCATCAGCATTTCCGGTCGCCACACCCGGTCGAAATACCGCGACACCGGGCGGAATGCGTCGTTGACCGAGATGTCGCCGGCGCTGGGAACTTCGAGTTGCTGCAATACCGGATCGGCGACCCGGGTGGCGAATACGTCGCTGGGCAGCAGCAGTACCGGCAGCCGGTTGATGGTGGCCAACGCCGCGCCGGTCACCATGTTGGTGGCACCCGGGCCGATCGAGGTCGTACAGGCCAATGTGGACAGTCGCCGGTTGATCCGGGCATAGCCGACCGCGGTGTGCACCATGCCCTGTTCGTTGCGGGCCTGGCGGTAGGGCATCGCGTCGCCGGCCTCCAGCAGCGCCTGCCCCACCCCGGCCACGTTCCCGTGGCCGAAAATCCCGGAACAGCCGGCGATGAGGCGCTGTTCTACGCCGTCCCGTTCGCTGTACTGATTGGCCAGGAACCGGATCAACGCCTGCCCGACGGTCAGCCTCATTACTTGCCCCTCCCGGAAAAGAACGGCACCCGCGGATCGGTTGGCACGCCCTCCCACGAGCCGCGAATCCACGCGTGCTCCGGATCGTCACAAAAAGCCATGCTGCGCTGCTCGCCCGGCCCGCCCAGGACGTTCAGGTAATACAGGTCGTAACCGGGGCCGGCCATGGACGGGCCGTGATAACCATGCGGAATGAGCACGATATCGCCAGTGGAAATCTCGGCCAATACGTCGATCTGCCGGTCCGGACCCGATCCGTACACCCGCTGGTACGCCATTCCCCGCGATTCGAAGTAATAGATTTCCTCGAGTACGGCTTCGCCGTCGCGGTGCTGGTCGTGCTTGTGCGGCGGGTACGAGGACCAGTTGCCTCCTGGCGTGAGCACCTCGACCGCGCACAACTTGTCGGCCGGAAAAGCATCCGGGGCAAGGAAATTATTGACCTGGCGGGTGGCCTGACCGGCGCCGCGGATCTCAACCGGTACGTCCTGCGCGGCGCCGTACCGAACGGACAGCGTGCGTTCACACCTCGTCGAGGGCAACGCGAACCGGCCACCGCCCGGGCTTTCCAGCACCGCTGCCGTATCCCGCGGCAGATAAAGGAAATCGCTGACGCCGGTAAAAACACTCTCGCGACCGACAATGTCGTAATCCCGGCCGCCGGTGCGGACCGTAGCCGATCCCGACAACGACAATACGGCGTATTCTTCGGGCCCGGTCTGCAATTCGATCCGCCCACCCGGCGGCAATTCGGCAATCCGCAAACCGGAATAGGTCCAGCCGGCCCGCTCTGGCGTCACGACGGCCGAATACGGGCCGTCGGCGCTCGACCCGGCCGGCAGATAGAAGTCACTCACGCGGCACCGACTCCTTACAGCAGGCCGACAACGGTTTCGACCGCACCGACGACATCGCCATCGGGCGGATACAGCAGATTGCGCCCGACGACCAGACCGCGCACGGTCGGCAGCGCCAGGGCTTTGCGCCAGCGTTCGAACATCGCGTCCTGGTCGCGTTCGGTGTCGCCGCCGAGCAGCAGCGCGGGCAGAGTCGAGGCCTCCATGACCCGCTCCATCTCGTCCACCACCGGGACCTTGAGCCAGCTGTAGGCGGAGGTCGAGCCGAGTCCCGAGGCGATCGCGATCGCCCGGATCATGGCGTCCGGGGACAGGTCGTTGCGCACCCGGCCACTGATGCGGCCGGACCAGAACGGCTCGATCATGGCGATCAGCTTGCGAGCCGCGAGTTCGTCGACCGCCCGCGCGCACGCCTCCAACGTCGGCGCGGTGGCCGGGTCGCCGGGGTCGATACGCAGCAGCATCTTGCCGCCGTCGAAATCGTGGTCCTCGATCGCGGCCGCGGTGAAGCCGGTGAAACGGTCGTCCAGCTCGAACGTCGCGCCGGCCAGGCCGCCCCGGTTCATCGAGCCGAAGACCAGCTTGCCCTCCAACGCGCCGAGCAGGAGCAGGTCCTCCAACACGTCGGCCGTACCCAGCACGCCATGCACTCCAGGATTGGCCAGCGCCGCCCGCAGCCGTTCGATCAGGTCGACCCGACTGCCCATCGCCATGGGATTGCGGCCGCTGGCCAATGAGCCACGGGCCGCGTGGTCGGCGGCGACGATGAGCAACCGTCCGCGGGAGGCGATGTCGATCCGGTGCCGACGGCCGGCCGCCGCGGCGACCGCGTCGGGTTGG
>JBEDUI010000247.1:0-58857 GCA_040414495.1 Mycobacteriales bacterium | reverse complement strand
GTTAGCCGGCCGCCGTCTTGAACGCCCGCAACAGCCGGTCCACCGACCGGTCAAGGCCGTACCGGTCGGCCAGTTCGACCACCGAGGCCGGGTCGGCCGGCGCGGTCGGCAGCCGGTCGTCGTGCTCAGGGATCGGCAGGTCCCGCCGTACCGCAACGACCTGCGGGGCGACCGCGAGGTAGTCAGCGGCGGCGCGCAACCGGGTCCGGGCACCGGCCGGGAAGCCGTTGTCGTCGGTCGCCTCCAGCGCCGCCTGCAGCGAACCGAAGCGGGTGATCAGCGCCGCCGCCGTCTTGTCGCCGACGCCGGGTACGCCGGGCAGCCCGTCGCTGGGATCACCACGCAGCACGGCGAAATCGGCGTACCGGTCGCCCGGGATGCCGTATTTCGCGGCGACCTCCTCGGGCCCGATCACCTGTAGTTTGGCCACGCCGCGGGCGATGTAGAGCACCCGAACCGATGGGTCGTCCCGTACAACCTGGAACAGGTCGCGGTCACCGGAGACGACCTCGACCGGCTCGGTCGAGGCGGCGGCGACCGTACCGATCACGTCGTCGGCCTCGAAGCCGGCGACCCCGACCCGGGCGATGCCCAGCGCGTCCAGCAGGTCCATCAGCACCGGCACCTGCCGGGCCAGCGCATCAGGGATCTGCTCGCCACCGTCGTCGGCGACCCGGTGCGCCTTGTACGACGGGACGGCGCGGACCCGGAACTCCGGCCGCCAGTCGGCATCCAGGCAGGCCAGCAGATGGGTCGGCCGGCGGCTGGAAACCAGCCGGGAAGTCATGTCGAGGAAGCCGCGGATCGCATTGGTGGGCATCCCGTCCTCACCCGAGCCCACCGATTCGGGTACCCCGAAGAAAGCGCGGAAGTACAGGCTCGCCGCGTCAAGAAGCATGCGTGTCATAGTCGATCACCGGAATAATGAGTCACGCCGTTAGTCTGCCAACGTAATGGCATTGATGGGGGGAACCATCGTGAGCGAGCTTTATCCGCCGGATCGGTTGGGCAAGGCCGGACGTGCGCTGTCGGCCGCCGGCATGGATGCGCTGCTCGTGACGCCCGGGGCGGACCTGCGGTATTTGACCGGTTACAACGCCAAGCAGCTGGAGCGCTTGACCTGCCTGGTGGTGCCGCGTCAGGGCGACCCGGTGCTCCTGGTGCCGCGGTTGGAACGGCCGGCCGCACTGGCCTCGCCCGCGGCCGAGCTCGGCATCGAGATCATCGGCTGGGAGGAGACCGACAACCCGTTCGCGTTGGCCGCGCAGCGCGTCACCGCAGCGGTGAACGGCGCGCCGGAACGGGTCGGCGTGGTCAACCGGATGTGGGCCGAACACGCGCTGCAGCTGCGTAATGCGTTGCCCGGTACCGCGATC
Source organism: Mycobacteriales bacterium (assembly GCA_040414495.1). GTDB lineage: Bacteria > Actinomycetota > Actinomycetes > Mycobacteriales > QHCD01 > DATAVB01. The sequence continues at coordinate 57,481 of JBEDUI010000247.1, read as the reverse complement.
GAACTGGCCGGTCCGGTGCTACGCCAGCTGCGGATGCGCAAGGAACCGGCCGAGGTGGATGCGCTGCGGCGGGCTGGGCAGGCGATCGACCGGGTACACCGTCGGGTCGGCGAATGGCTGCGGCCCGGCCGGACTGAGGCCGAGGTCGGCCGCGACATCGCCGAGGCGATCCTGGCCGCCGGCCACACCACCGTCGATTTCGTCATCGTCGGCTCCGGCCCCAACGCCGCCAGCCCGCACCACGAGGTCTCCGAGCGGACCATCGAACGCGGCGACATGGTCGTCATCGACATTGGCGGCACCACGCCGGATGGCTTCTGCTCGGACTGCACCCGGACCTACGTCGCGGGCGGTGAACCCGACCCGGAGGCGCTCACGTACTACGCCGTGCTGCAGCAGGCCCAGGACATGGCCTGCGACGCGGTGAAGCCGGGCGTGACGCCCGAGGCGGTGGACGGAGCCGCCCGCTCGATCATCACCGCGGCCGGCTACGGCGACAACTTCATCCACCGCACCGGGCACGGCATCGGGTTGGAGAGCCACGAGGAGCCGTACATCGTGGCCGGCAACACCGAGCCGCTGGAACCGGGCATGGCGTTCAGCATCGAGCCGGGCATCTACCTGCCGGACCGGCATGGGGCCCGGATCGAGGACATCGTGGTCTGCACTGAAGACGGCGGCGAGCGACTGAACGTCGTGCGCCGCGACTTGGTGGTCATACCGGGGTAGAGGGGTTCGACCGATGACGGTAACAAGGACGTTGCCGGATGATGAGCAAACGGCCGAGCTGCTGGCGTTGACCCGCCAGATCGCCGACCGTGAGCTGCGTCCACGGGCGGCGGCGGCCGAACGTGCGGGGGAGTACCCGCGCGAGCTGATTCGCACATTGGGCCGGGCCGGCCTGCTTGGCCTCCCGTATCCGGCCGAGTACGGCGGCGGCGGGGTCAGCTACGAGACGTACCTGCAGGTGTTGGAGGAATTGGCCGGCGCCTGGCTCACCGTGGCGTTGAGCATCAGCGTGCATACGTTGTCCTGCTACCCGCTCGCCGAGTTCGGGACCGAGGAGCAGCGGCAGCGCTGGCTGCCGGACCTCATCGGCGGTGAGTTGTTGGGCGCGTTCTGCTTGTCCGAGCCGCAGGCTGGCTCCGACGCGGCGGCGCTCTCGACCCGGGCCGTGCTGCGCGACGGCGGGTACGTGGTCGACGGGGTGAAGGCGTGGATCACGCATGCCGGGCAGGCCGACTTCTACACGTTGTTCGTCCGTACCAGCGCCGATTCCACAGCCTGTCTGCTGGCGGATGCGGCAACGCCTGGTCTGCTACCACAACCACCCGAGCGCAAGATGGGTCTGTCCGCCAGTCCGACCGCGCAGGTCGTCCTCGATGGCGCGCGTGTCCCGGCCGACCGGCGGATCGATGGGGACGGCTTGCGGATGGCGTACTCGGCCCTGCACGGCGGTCGGTTGGGCATCGCCGCGTGCGCGATCGGAGTGGCTCAGGCCGCGTTCGATTACGCCGTGACGTATGCCAGCGGGCGGCGGCAGTTCGGCCAGTCGGTGCTGGACTTCCAGGGCGTGTCGTTCCTGCTGGCCGACCTGGCGACCGCGATCGAGGCGGGCCGTTCGCTGTATCTGCGGGCGGCGCGGCTGCGCGATGCCGGCCAGCCATACGGACGGGAGGCGGCGATGGCGAAGCTGTTCTGCACCGACACCGCGATGCGGGTCACCACCGACGCGGTCCAGGTGCTCGGCGGGGCCGGCTACGTCGAGGATCATCCGGTGGAACGGTGGATGCGCGAGGCCAAGGTCACCCAGATCTTCGAGGGCACCAACCAGATCCAACGCATGGTGATCGCCCGCTCGCTGCGTAACTGACCGGTTCGAACCCGGACGGACACTCCCATACCGGCGTACGCACTATCGATAAAGGGGAGTTCGGCTGATCCACTCGACACGCCGGGGCGGTAGCGTGAGCAGCCATGGAAGACCTCGATCGGCAGATCGTCCGCGCCCTCGCCGAGGACGGCCGGCGCAGTTTCACCGACCTGGCCGAACGCGTTGGCCTGTCGGTGTCGGCGGTGCACCAGCGGGTCCGGCGCTTGGAACAGCGCGGCGTCATCACCGGCTACGGGGCGCGGATCAACTCCGATGCTCTGGACTTGCCGCTGACCGCGTTCATCTCGATCAAACCGATCGATCCAGCGGCGCCGGATGACGCGCCGGACCGGCTCAAGGAGTTGGCCGCGATCGAGTCGTGCTTCTCGGTCGCCGGCGAGGAAAGCTACATCCTCAAGGTCCGGGTCGCCGGACCGGCCGCATTGGAGGCGTTGCTGCAGGACATCCGGTCCGTGGCGAACGTCTCGACCAGGACCACTGTCGTGCTGTCGACTCCGTACGAGGGCCGCAGCACGTATGTGTGAGCCGGTTCGCTGATGGCGCGTGAGGGCGGCGTACGGCAACGTATTCGCCGGTTCCTGCAACGCCCTGGCAGCGTCGACCTGAGCCCGTACCGCGCTCTCCTCGGCCCGATCGCGGACCTCGAAGACGAGGTCGCATCGCTCGACGACCTGAGCATCGCCGACTGCGGGGACGACCTGGTCCGGTTGTGCGCGGTGGCGCGGGAGGCGGCCCGGCGCGGTATCGGCGAGCGGCCGTTCGACGTGCAGCTGCTCGGGGCGCTGGCGATGCTGGATGGGCATGTCGCGGAGATGGCCACCGGCGAGGGCAAGACGCTGGCCGCGGTCATTGCCGCCGCCGGGTTCGTCGCTCGCGGCCGGTCGGTGCAGGTGCTGACCGTCAACGACTACCTGGCCCACCGCGACGCGCACTGGATGGGGCCGGTGTACGAGTTGCTGGGCATCTCGGTCGGCTGGGTCGATCAGTCCTCGACCCGTTCACAGCGCGCGGCCGCGTACCAGTGCGATGTTGTGTACGGCGCGGTGAGCGAGGTCGGCTTCGACATGCTGCGCGACAGCCTGTCCGCCGATCCCGCCGAGCAGGTGCAGGCCGAGCCGGACGTGGCGATCATCGACGAGGCCGATTCGGTGCTGATCGACGAGGCTCGGGTGCCGTTGGTGCTGGCCGGCGCGGTCGAGGCGACCGACGCCGACGGGCAGCAGGAGATCGCCCGTATCGTGGCCGATCTGCGGGCCGACGTCGACTACCAGACCGCGGCCGACGGCCGTACCGTGCACCTGACCACCGCCGGGACCCGGACAGTGGAGGAACAGCTCGGCGAGCAGAACCTGTATGCCGCCGAGAACCTCTCGACCCTCGCCGCGGTCAACGTCGCCCTGTACGCGAAAGCCCTGCTGCGTAAGGACATTGACTACATCGTCCGGGACGGCCGGGTGCAGTTGGTGAGCGACTCGCGCGGTCGGGTGGCCGAACGGCAGCGCTGGCCCGATGGGCTGCAGGACGCGGTCGAGGCCAAGGAGGCGGTGCCGGCCTCCGGCAGCGGCGAGGTGCTGGCGAGCATCACGATGCAGGCGCTGCTGGGTCGCTACCCGTTGGTGTGCGGGATGACCGGGACGGCGCTGGCGGTGGCCGAGGCGTTGCGGGAGTTCTACGGCCTGGAGGTCGCGGTCATTCCGCCGAACGTGCCGTGCATCCGGACCGACGACCCGGACCGGTGGTTCGAGAGCCGGCGGGAACGAGACGAGGCGCTGGTCGACGAGGTGGTCGCCACGCACGCGACCGGCCGGCCGGTCTTGGTCGGGACACTGGACGTGGCCGAGTCCGAGCGGTTGGCCCGCCGGTTGCGCCGGCGCGGGCTGCGGTTCTCGGTGCTCAACGCGAAGAACGACGCGGCCGAGGCCCGGATCGTCGCCGAGGCTGGCGCACGCGATGCGATTACGGTCTCCACCCAGATGGCCGGCCGCGGCACCGACATCCGGCTCGGCGGCACGACCGGGGACCGCGAGGAGGTGGCCGACCTCGGCGGGTTGTCGATCCTGGCCTCCGGTCGGTACTGGACCAGCCGGCTGGATGACCAGCTGCGTGGCCGCGCGGGTCGGCAGGGCGACCCGGGCAGCTCGGTCATCTTCACCAGCGCCGAGGACGACCTGATCGAGCAGTACAGCGACGCCAAGGGCCGAATCACGCCGGACGACCTGGAACACGCGCAACGGGTGGCCGAAGGCGTACAGCTGGAAATCCACCGCAACACCTGGCGCTACAACAAGCTGATCGAGCACCAACGCCAGATCGTGCAGGCGCATCGCGACGAGATCCTGCACGACGAGGAACCGGACGAGCGGTTCGCCGAAGCCGATCCGGACCGGCACGCCGAACTGGTCGAGGCGATCGGCGCGGACGCCGTACGCCACGCCGCCCGGACCATCGATCTGTACACAGTGGACAGAGCCTGGGCCGACCACCTGGCCTTTCTCGGTGATCTACGGGAGGGAATTCACCTGCGGGCGCTGGGCCGGCAGGACCCGCTCGATGAATTCCACCGGGAGGCGATCAAGGCGTTCAACCCGTTGCTGACCGACGCGGCCGACCGAGCGGCGGAATTGTTCGCGGAGGCGCCGGTCACCGATGACGGGCTGGACATCGCCTCGCTGGGCGTGCATCGGCCGTCTGCGACCTGGACCTATCTGGTGCACGACAACCCGGCCGGCACCGAATTGGAACGGGCCGTGCAGTCGGTTTCTGGGATGCTGCGGCGCCGCCGGCGCGGGTAATCTCCCGTATTCGTGGACGATTACCTGCCGAATATCGGCACCGTATTCACCGAATTCCGTTCGGACAATGGCAACGTGTCGTACGGCGTCGACAATGCTGGCCAGCGGTATTTTGTCAAGACCGCCGGCGATCCGTTTGGGGCGCGGCATGACGAGCGGGTGGCGGAGCTACGCAACGCGGCCCGGCTGGCATCCCACGTACAGCACGATGCGCTGCCCGGGTTAGAGCGCGTGATCGAGTCGCCGTCCGGTCCGCTGCTGGTCTACCACTGGGTCGACGGTGAGTTGCTGAATCGCACCTCGGCCGCGGTGCAGCGGTTCCTGGCGTTGCCGGTGCCGACGATCGAGGCCGCGTTGGATGCGATCTACGACCTGCACGTGCAGGTGGTCGCGGCCGGTTGGATCGCGGTCGATTTCTACCACGGTTCACTGATGTACGACTTCGCCCTCGGGCGGATGTCGGTCATCGATCTGGACTGCTATCGGGAAGGCCCATTCGACAACGACATGGGCCGCATGTACGGCTCGTCGCGGTTCATGGCGCCCGAGGAATTCCAATTAGGCGCCCGGATCGACGAACGTACGACCGTGTTCACGATGGGCCGTACCGCGCTGGTGCTGCTCGGCGATGGCCCGGACCGGTTTCGCGGCTCGGCCGCACAGCTCGCCGTAGCCGACCGGGCCTGCGCGCCCGACCCGGACGACCGGTTCGCGACCATGGCCGAGTTTCGGCTGGAGTGGCAGGCCGGTAGTCGGAAATGCATTGAGGGGGCAAAGCATGGCGACTGATGGCGATGCTGTTGTGGCAGAGCAGATTAACTACTACCGAGCCCGCGCGAGCGAATACGACAAGGCCTATGACTCGGCCGACTTACGGGAATTACTGACGGTGCTGGACGATCTCCCGATCACCGGAAAGACACTGGAATTGGCATGTGGAACCGGCCAGTGGACGCAAGGGCTTGCCGCCCGAGCCCATTCGGTCACGGCCTTGGATGCGTCCCCGGAAGCGCAGGAGATAGCGCGCACTCGAGTCTCGTCCGGGAATGTCCGCTTCACGCAAGCAGATATTTTCAGCTGGCAGCCGTCGCGCCGCTATGACACCGTGTTCTTCGCGTTCTGGCTCTCGCATGTGCCACCCGATCGATTCACGGCATTCTGGACCATGATCGCCGCCGCGGTGGCAGCGGGAGGCAAGGCAATCTTCATCGACGAGGGCCCCACCAGGAAGACGCACGACGAAGCCGCTACGACGGTTCGCCGCGTCGAGGATGGGAGGACGTTCAGCATCGTCAAGGTCTTCTACGAGCCCACGAAGCTCGCGGACGATCTGAAAGCCCTTGGTTGGTCGACGAAGATCCGGCCGCATGGCAACTTCCTCGTAGGAATCGCTGAACGGCCGGTGGCGCAACCGCGAAACTGACAGCAGCTGGCCGTACCGTGCCGGCATGCCCACCACGTTGAGTCGCCGCGCGCTCGGCCGAGCGCTGCTGGCCCGCCAACTACTGCTGCGCCGGTCCGAGCTGCCCGTGACCGAGGCCGTTGAGCACCTGGTCGGGCTGCAGGCCCAGGCACCGACCCCGCCGTATTTCGCACTGTGGAGCAGACTGGTCGGCTTCAGCCCGAATCGGCTCGGCGATCTGATCAGTGACCGCAGCGTGGTCCGGATCGTGCTGATGCGCGGCACGATTCATCTGGTCAGCGCGACCGACTGCTTGGCCCTGCGCCCGCTCATGGCGCCGATGCTGGAGCGGGCGCTGGTCGGCAATACGACCTACGGAAAGGCGAAACTGGCCGGGCTCGATCTGGCCGAGGTGGCGGGCGCGGCGCGGGCGTTGCTGGAGCAGAAGCCGCGCACCATGGCCGAATTGCGGACCCTGCTCGGACCACAGTGGCCGGACCGGGATCCGGTCTCGCTGGCCCAGACGGCCCGGTCGCTGCTGCCGTTGGTGCAGGTGCCGCCGCGCGGGCTATGGGGGACCGGTGGGCAACCCGCCTGCACGACCGCGGAGTCGTGGCTGGGCCGGTCGTTGGACGCCGAACCGTCGCCGGAGCGGCTGGTGCAGCGGTACCTGGCCGCGTTCGGTCCGGCGACCGTACGGGACATCCAGGCCTGGTCCGGGCTGACCCGGCTGGCCGAGGTGACTGACCGGTTGGGTACACAGCTGTTGCGGCTACGGGGCGAGGATGGTGTCGGGCTGCTCGACCTGCCCGACGCGCCCCGACCCGAGGCCGATGTCCCGGCGCCGGTCCGGTTCCTTGCCCCGTTCGACAACGCCTTGCTTTCCCATGCCGACCGCAGCCGGATCATGGACGACGATGCGCGCAAGGTCGTCTTCGCCAGCGTCAACGGGCAGATCCCCGGGACGGTCGTCGTGGACGGCACGGTCCGCGCTCTCTGGCGGATTCAGCGCAATCAGGGGCTGTGCATCGACACGATCCGGCCGCTGTCCAAACGGCATACCAGCGCGGTTACCGCCGAGGGAAACCGGCTGCTGGGTTTCGCCGAATCGGAGACGAAAGGGGACGTGCTGATCAGATCGCTCTAATCAGCGCTGGTACGGATCGACGACCGCACCCTGGCGCTGCTCGCCGTCGTAGGCGTACACCTGCTTGCCGCCGACGAACGCACGCTCGACCCGACTGTGCACATCCAACGGATCTCCCGACCAGACCGCGATCGAGGCATCCTTGCCCGTAGCCAGCGAACCGAACCGGTCGTCGATCCCGGCGATCCGGGCCGGGTTGATCGTGATCGCCTCCAACGCGGTGACCGGGTCCAGCCCCTCCTTCACCGACAGGGTGGCCTGGTGTACGAGGAAATTGATCGGCACGACCGGGTGGTCGGTGGTGATGGCGATCGTGACGCCGGCAGCGGCGAGCCGGCCCGGGTTGGCCAGCGACCGGTTCCGCAGCTCGACCTTCGACCGCGACGTGAACAACGGGCCGATGATCACCGGGATTTCCCGCGCCGCCAACAGGTCTGCGACCAAGTGCGCCTCGGTGCCGTGGTCGATCACCAGCCGGTACCCGAACTCCTCGGCCAGCCGCATCGCGGTGGCGATGTCGTCGGCGCGGTGGCAGTGCTGGCGCCACGGCAGCTCGCCACGCAGCACCGCGCCCAACGTCTCCAGCTTCAGATCCCGGTCGACCGGCTTGTCCCCGCCGGCCTCAAGCTTTGCCAGGTAGTTGCGGGCGTCGGTGAAGGCGGAGCGGATCACGGCAGCGGTCCCGAGCCGGGTGCTCGGCGTCTGCTTCTTGTCCCCGTACACCCGCTTCGGGTTCTCACCCAGCGCGGACTTGACGCCGCTGGGGGAGCGCAGCGCCATCTCGTCGACGGTCCGACCCCACGTCCGCAGCGCGACGGTCTGTCCCCCGATCGGGTTGCCCGAGCCCGGGTTCACGTTGACTACGAGCACGCCGCCGGCGATAGCGTCCCGGAAGCCGAGATCGGCTGGGTTGATCGCGTCGATCGCCCGTACATGCGCGGTGACCGGATCGGTCATCTCGTTGGTGTCCTGGCCGGCCCAGCCCTCGGCCTCTTCGTGCACACCGACGTGGGTGTGCGCGTCGATGAAGCCGGGCAGCACCCACTGTCCGCTCGTATCGATCACGTCGGCACCGGCCGGTACGGCCAGCGAGGCGTCGCCGATCGCGGTGATCCGGTCGTTCTCGAACACGACCGTGCCGTGCTCGATCGGCGCGGCGTCGATGGGGACCACACGGCCCCCGACAAGAGCGGTGGTTGGCACGGTGTCGCAAACCTCCAGATGGTCGGCTTTCCCTGGACCTTAGCGTGTACCTCTCGCATCCTCGGCCTGCTGCGCGGTGCCCAGACGACTGGCACGCTCCTACCCACCACCCCGGCGGCGTTGCGTTGTCGTCGTCGCGGATACAACACCGGTATCGGCTCCCTGTGTCTTGCGGGACACCCGCACCCGGGCTGTCTTGCGGGACACCCGCACCTGGGCTGTCTTGCGGGAACACCCGCACCCGGGCTGCCTTGCCGGATCGCCGCAGCACCTACAGCGATCACCGCTCGCGACGGCCAAGATCCAAGAGGCACGCGCTAGCCGGTCGCGGCGTACAGCGTTCCGCCCCGCCCGACTTGGCAGGCGCCGGTACGGGCCGACTTGGCGTAGAACTGCCCGAGGCAGCGGCCGAACTCGCGGTGCCCCTGCGCGTCGGGGTGGAACGACTGCTGCGCGAGATGATCGTCCAGCCCGTTCGGGACGTCGGCCATTTCGACCGTGAGGCCGTTCTCCCACGCCGGCGCGCCCGTGTCGTTGCAGGCCTCGTGGCCGGCGGTCGCCTGGGCCAGGCTGAGGAACCGCACCCCGGTGTCCGCGGCTGCCTTCGCCTCGGCCGCGGACAGCTGCGGTACCGCGACCGTCCGACCCCACTTGGCGTCGGTCGTACGCAGTGGGCAGCCGTCGAAGGGGTGGGTCACCTTCATCGACTCGGTGACCGGCGAGGCGTACGACAGCAGCACGAACTGGTAGTCCTTATTGGCGTAGCCGGCCGAGTGCATCACCGAGCGCAGATCGCGGATCGACTTCTCGACCTTCGGCACCATCGCCTTGACGTCGCGACTCCAGGCCGGCCCGTCGGTCTGGGCGCAGCTCTTGTGCAGCGGGTCGACCCACGCCAGTACGCAGTCGCGGATCACGTCGCCGAAGTCGGGGTTGTCGTTGGCGCCGATCTGTACGGCCAGCAGCTTGACGTTGTAGGTGCGGGCGATCTTGGCCAGCTGGGTGGCCTGGGACGGTTCGCCGTACTGGCCGGGCCCGCCGATTTGCAGGTTCGCGGCGATGGCGCCGGAGCAGGCCAGGTTGATCGACTTGGCCACGGTGATGCCGGTCCGGTGGATCATCGCCTCGGCCGACCGGTGGCAGTAGTCGTGCGGGCCGTCGGTCGCCGGCTCGTAGCTGCCGGCGCCCTCGCCGGACATGGCCGAGTCGCCGAGCGAGACGATCGCGGTCGGCAGGTGCGCTTGCGGATTCGCGTCGGCGTCGTGGCCGGCCGCGACGAGAGCGGCGCTGATGGCCGCCGCGACGAGCAGTCCGCAGCACACCACGATCCCGATCAGACGTCGTCGTGCAATCACGGCCCTTCTTCCCCCGTGCCGTGGACGTGATCAGTCCTCCACCCGCAGCATATCGGCGGAGCTAGGGTCGAACGGATGACACGGCTGCTGGCGGTCTCCGACGAAGTGGTCGAGTCACTGTGGTCAGAACGGGTACGGCGACTGCAACCGGACCTGATCGTCGGCTGTGGTGATCTGCCGTTCGACTACCTCGCGTACCTGGTCAGCACGTTGAACGTGCCGGCCGTGTTCGTACCCGGCAACCACGATCCGGACGTATCGGCGGTGACTCACACTCGCGCAGGCCTGCCGATCCGGTCGGGTCTGCCGGCAACTCCGGTCGGCCCGAGCGGCTACAGCAACGCGGACCGTCGGATCGTCGACGCCGCCGGCATCCGGCTCGCGGGTCTGGGTGGCAGCGTGCGCTACCGACCCGGCCCCAACCAGTACACGCAGCGGCAGTTGGCCCGGCGGGCCGGGACGGTACGGCGACGCGCGGCCTGGCAGCGGTGGCGGGACGGCCGCGGCGTCGACGTACTCCTGACGCATTCGCCGCCGGCCGGCCTCGGCGATGAGGACGATCCGCCACACCGGGGATTTACGGCACTGCACCCGCTGGTGGCCCGACTCCAACCGGCGCTGCTGCTGCACGGGCACATCCACCCGCACGGCATCCCGCGCCCGGATCGCACGATGGGCAACACCCGGGTGTGCAACGTCGTCGGCTACCGCATCCTGGAGCTACCCGACCGGTCGGTATAGCGACCCTGGAACGTGACCGGTCGGTATAGCGATCATCGAACGTGACCGGTCGGTATACCTGCACCTGACACTTCAGTACACGGAGTCAGTGCCGCCAACCCGACCGGTCGGTATACCTAATCCCTTAAATGACCCGCGACTTCTCAGAGCCAAGTGATCAGGCGGCGTCGTCGCAGGCGGTGGCGGCGGACTTGTCCTGCCAGTTCGCGAGGTCGTCCTGAAGGCTGCGGATCTTGACCAGCTGGCGTTCGATGGCGTCCCGGCCGAGGGCCAGATGTCCCGGGAGCTTGTCCGCACTGGTGACCTCGTAGATCAGGGCGGCGCCCTTGACCGGATCCCCAAGCTGGGTGTGGTTGGCGGTGTCGATCCAGTCGAGGGTGGCGTGGGCGGGTGTGCCGTCATAGGCGGGGATGCGCTGTGCCGCGGTCGACAGCGAACTGATGTCGAGGAAATCGGTGCGGAAGACGCCGGGTTCCACGACCATGCTCTGGATCCCGAACGGCTCCAGCTCTACGGCGAGCGCCTCGCCGATGCCCGCCACCGCGAACTTCGAGGCGCTGTACATGCTCACTCCGGGCTCGCCCTCGAATCCGGAGCGGGAGCCGATATGCACGATCTTCCCGGCTCCGGCTGCCCGCATTACGGGCAGGACGGCGCGGGTCATGTTGATCAGCCCGAAGACGTTGAGGTCGAACACTGAGCGCGCTTCGGAGTCGGTGATCTCCTCCAGCGCTCCCAGCAGGCCACGGCCCGCGTTGTTGACGAGGACGTCGATGTTGCCGAAGTGCTGCACGGCGGCCTCGACGGCAGCGGTGATCTGCTCGCCGCTGGTGACGTCGAGGGCGACGCCGAGAACCCGGTCGGAGTGCTGCAGGTCCTCCGGCAGCTTCTGCGGGTTCCGGGCGGCGGCCACGACCGTGTCACCGCCCCGGAGCGCGGCCCGCGCGATCTGCAGACCCAGCCCGCGGGATGCGCCGGTGATGAACCACGTCGACATGAGATGCCTCCATATTGTCTGTTCTGGGAGTGGGCCGGACGCCACTTCCGGCGGCGATGCCCGGCTTCTACTGAACCGGATCTGAACCGGCAAAAGAGGCCGCAAAGGGGCCCGCCTGATCGGGGGACAACATGGGCCACCCTCGCGCCGTCGAATCGTCGGCGGATGCACGATCCTTGATGGATGGACCGTGAGCACCCCACCAGCGCCCCGATGGCGGAATTCCTGCGCTCCGCCCGCTCCCGCCTCACCCCGCAGGAAGCCGGGCTCGACGACCCCAGCCTGAGCCGACGCCGGGTCTCAGGCCTGCGCCGGGAGGAACTGGCCCGGCTGGCCGGGGTGAGCGTGGACTACTACACACGTCTCGAACAGGGCCGCAGCCGCAGCGCCTCCGCGGAGGTCCTCGACGCGCTCGCCACGGCCCTGCAGCTGGACGACGCTGAGCGCAGCCACCTGCACACCCTCGCCCGGTCCCGGCCCACACGCCGTCGCCGCGCCCGCCCCCAACGTGTTCACCGCGCCACTTGGGACCTGCTGGAGACCCTCCAGCAGAGCTGCCGCCCCGCCTTCGTCCTCGGCCGGCGCCTCGACGTACTGGCCCACAACCAGCTCGCCGGACGCCTGATCACCGACTTCCGCGCGCTCCCCGCGGCCGAACGGAACCAGGCCCGCTTCGTCTTCCTCGACCCGCACGCGCGCGAGCTGTACCGGGACTGGACCCGCGTCGCCGCGGACACCGCCGCCATGCTCCGCCTCGACGCCGGCCGCCACCCGGACGACCCGGCCCTGAGCGCCCTGGTCGGTGACCTGTCCATACGCAGCGAGGAATTCCGTCGCTTGTGGTCGGACAACAAGGTCCACCGACGCACGACCGGCACCAAGGACTACCACCACCCGCTCGTTGGCGACCTCACCGTCACCTACCAGGCCCTCACTCCCGCAGACGACCCGGACCAGATACTTTTCATTTACGGCACTGAACCCGGCAGTCCGTCCGAGACCTCCCTGCGTTTGCTCGCCCAATGGAGCAGGCCGACAACCGACACCGGCAACGTGACAGTGCAAGGCCGGTCGGAGGAATTCCCGTATTAGTACGGGGTCCGGGGGAGCGCTGCCGGTGCGACGATGGGCGAATGGCACGTGATACGGGGTTCGCGCTAGCCGATGCCGAGAATGACTTCCTTCGGTTGCGACGTAAACAGGTGCTGTCCCGGCTGGCCCGCCGGATGCGGTTCGAGCCGGACGACGTCAACCTGGTGCTGCCGTTCGACGAAGTGGTGTCGGCGCTCGGGTACGTCGGGGAGCGGTACCTCGGAGCGAAGGTCATCCCGCTGGAGAGCATCGTCGGCAGCGTCGACCGTACCCGCGATTTCGACCGGAAATTCCGGCCGATGTCGCCGCGGGTGCGGGCCCGGTGGCAGCGGATCGCGGTGGCGCAGCGGCGGGGCGAGGAGGTGCCGCCGATCGATGTCTACCGGATCGGCGACCTGCATTTCGTCCGGGACGGCCACCATCGAGTGTCGGTGGCGTACGCGATGCACAGCTCGTCGATCGAGGCGTACGTGACCGAGGTCCGGACCAGGTTGCCGGCGACGGACATCCGCAGCCGGGGCGACCTGATCGTCAAGGACCATGAGCGGCTGTTCGCCGAGCGGGTTCCGCTGTCCGCCGCGGCACACCAGTCGATCCAGGTCACCGACCCGTGGAGTTACGCCGAACTCGGCGAGGCGGTCGAGGCGTGGGGTTTTCGCTACATGCAGGACGCCGGGCATTTCATGGACCGCGGGACCATCGCCCGGCACTGGTATGACGAGGAGTACCGGCCGGTTGTCCGGATGCTGCGTGAGGCCGAGTTGGTCGGACGGCGGACCGACGCCGAGGCGTACCTGCGGATCGCCAGCGAGCGCTACCGGCTGATGCGCACGCACGAATGGAACGACGGCGTCATCTCCCGGCTGCAGGCCGCACTGGGGTGAGAACAACCGGGCCCGAGACACAAGTCCCGGGCCCGACAGCCGAAGCGGCTATGACGCCTCTGCCGGCTTGCCCGGCAGACTCGCCGCGGCGACCGCCTGAGTCAGGTTCCGACCCGTGTGCGGGTCGAACACGTGGATCTTGCGGGCGTTGTACCAGAACTGCAGCGGCTGACCCTCGCGGGCAGTGCTCAGCGGGTCGAGCCGGGTGACGATCTGGTTCGCGCTGATCGCCGCGTCCGCGCTGCCGGAGTCGCGCGCCAACTCTTCCAGCTCAGCGGTTTGCGCCCCGCTGCCCTCGGCGGTGAAGTACGCGAAGATGTCCGAACCCATCGACTCGAGTACGTCGACATTGGCGGTTACGGTGCCACCGCCGCTCTTGTTCTCCACCAGGCGAGCGTCTTCGAAGTCCTCGGGCCGGATGCCGACGATGACGTCCTTGAGGTTGTTCTGCGCCTCCAGCTCGCGCCGGATCTCGTCGCTCAGCGGCATATCGCCGATGCTCGTGTGCAGCGCATTGTTCTCCAACGTGCCAGGCAGGAAGTTCATCGACGGCGACCCGATGAAGCCGGCCACGAACAGATTGACCGGCGTGTCGTACAACTCCTGCGGGCTCCCGGTCTGCTGGATCAGGCCGCTGCGCATGACCACGACCCGGTCGCCGAGGGTCATCGCCTCGGTCTGGTCGTGGGTCACGTACACAGTGGTGGTGCCCAATTGCCGCTGTAGCCGGGAAACCTGGGTCCGCATCTGCACACGCAGCTTGGCGTCCAAATTGGACAGTGGCTCATCCATGAGGAACGCCTTGGGGTCGCGTACGATCGCACGTCCCATCGCCACCCGCTGCCGCTGTCCACCGGAGAGGTTGGACGGCTTACGGTCCAGGTGCTGGGTCAGCTCGAGAATCTCGGCCGCCTGCTCGACCTTGGCGTTGATCGTGGCCTTGTCGACCTTGGCCAGCTTGAGCGGGAAACCCATGTTTTCCCGGACTGTCATATGTGGATAGAGCGCGTAGTTCTGGAACACCATCGCGATGTCCCGGTCTTTGGGCGCTTTGTTATTGACGACCTCGCCACCGATACGCAATTCGCCGGAGGTGATGTCCTCCAGGCCCGCGATCATGTTGAGGGTGGTGGACTTTCCGCAGCCGGAAGGCCCGACCAGAATGATGAACTCGCCGTCGGCGATGCTCAGGTTGAAATCCTGCACGGCCAATGCGCCGTCCGGATAACGCTTGGTCACCTCATCGAGCACGATGTCGGCCACGACCCGCTCCTAGTCTCTGTGTGCCGGGCTCGCGCCCGACGTCACTGTGCCAGTCGGACTCGCGCCCGACTTCATTATCCGCGCACCTGACGATGCGCTCATCCCTTGACCGCCCCGGAGGTGAGGCCGGCGACGATACGTCGCTGGAAGAACAACACGAACACGATGATCGGGATCGTGATGATCACCGATGCGGCCGCGATCGAACCGGCCGGCTGCTGGAACTGCGAGGCACCGGTGAAGAAGCCCAGCTCGGCCGGCACCGTACGGGCGCGGGTGGTCGAGGTGAGCGAGATCGCGAACAAGAAGTCGTTCCAGCAGAAGATCAGCACCAGGATCGCGGTGGTGAAGATGCCCGGCGCCGCCAACGGCGCGATCACCTGACGGAACGCCTGCGCCGGCGTCGCGCCGTCCATCTTCGCCGCCTTCTCCAGATCCCACGGGATCTCCCGGAAGAACGCCGAGAGCGTGTAGATCGCCAGCGGCAGCGCGAACGTCATGTAGGGAATGATCAGGCCGGGCCAGGTGTCGAACAGGCCCAGCGTGCGCTCGATGCTGAACAGCGGACTGACCAGCGAGATCTGCGGGAACATCGCGATCAGCAGCGACATGCCGATCAGCAGCCCTTTGCCGGGGAACCGCAGCCGCGCGATTGCGTACGCGGCCATGGTCGCCAGCACCACCGCGATCGCGGTCGAGATCAAGGCGATGCCGATCGAGTTGATCAGCGACCGGATGAACTCGTGCAGCTTGAAGATGCCCCGGTAGTTCTCCAGCGACCACGAGGTGGGCCAGAAGCTGCCGCCATCGGTGGCGATCGTGCCCGGGTTCTTGAACGACAGAGACACCAGCCACCACACCGGGAACAGGGCCCAGGCGATGACGAGGATGTTCGCGAACGACCAACTGGTCTTCTGTCGTGTCGTGGTAGCCATCAGCCTCTCCCGCCGATGTCGGTACCCGGAGAAGCGGTACCGAAGAGCTTGATGAACAGGAACGCGATGATCGCGACGCAGATGAAGATCAGCACCGAGATCGCCGACCCGACGCCGAGGTTCAAGGCGACGAACAGGTTGTCGTATCCGATGAATGACACCGAACCGGTGCCGTTGGCGCCGCCGGTCAGGGCGTAGATGTTGTCGAAGATCCGGAACGCGTCCAGGGTGCGGAACAGTAACGCGACCAGGATCGCCGGCTTCATGATCGGCAACATCACTCTGACGAACCGCTGCCAGTTGGTGGCACCGTCCACTTTGGCCGCGTTGAGCAGTTCCTCGGGCACCAGGGCCAAACCGGCCATCAGCAACAGCGCCATGAACGGTGTGGTCTTCCAGATCTCGGCCAGGATGATCGTTCCGATGGCCTGGTAGGTGTGGGTCAGCGGCGCGCCGCCGGTCAGCTCGGCCAGATACCCGATGCCCGGCGTCCAGGCGTACTGCCAGCCCAGACCGGCGGCGATTGTGACGATGCCGTACGGAATCAGGATCGCGGTCCGAACTCCACCGCGGCCCCAGATGGTCCGGTGCATCACCAGCGCCAGCGCCATACCGAGTACGAATTCGATGGCGACGGAAATCACGGTAATCGCCAGCGTCACCCACAGTGCGTGCCACCAGACGCTCGAGGTCAGCACGGTGGTGTAGTTGCTAATACCGATGAACTTCGATTGGGCCGGGAACCGCAGGTCTTCCCGGCGCAGTGAAAGGTAAATCGCGTAGATGATGGGATAAGCGGTGACGGCCAGCATGACGACAACCGCCGGCGCACACAAAGCCCAACCCAGACGGCGTTCTTCTCGCGCACCCTCGGAAACCTCGGCCTTACGCCGTTTTTCCTGGGGAACCGGGGGTGCGGTAGTGGTGGTGTCGGCGACGTGGCTCATGACAGCCTCGGATCGGTTGAACTGATATCCGAAATAAACATGGTATTACTCGTCAGATTGCTTATGGGACCGGTCATGGCACAAGGCCCTTCGACTGCAATGCATCCGAGATCTGACTCTTCAGTGATTTGAGCGTGCTCGGCGGATTGATTTTGGCGACAGGCGAAACGGTGTGCGAGATCGCGATCGAAACGCTCTGGTACGCAGGCGTCTTCGGCCGGACCGCCGCGTTGTTCAGCTGCTGGTAAATCAGCTGGTAAAACGGATAAAGCTTTTTGAAATCCGCGGTGGGATTCGTGTACGCGGTGCGCAGCGTCGGCGGCAGGCCGCCCTGAATCGCCCCGACCAACTGGTTGGACTTGCTGGCCAGACATTGGGCCGCTTCGTACGCCAACTGCTTGTGCTTGCTGTACGAGCTGATCGCCAGGTTGATGCCACCGATAGTGGACCGCGCCTGCTTGCCTTCCTGCACGGTCGGGAACGGCGCGTAGGCGAATACCTTGCTCAGATCGACCCCGTTCACCTTCGGCTTGTCGGCCATCATCGATGACCAGACAAACGGATAGTTGATTTCGAAGGCCGACGTACCGGACTCGAGGGCGAGCCGCGCCTGGTCTTCCTGCGACGTACCCAGCGATGGATTGGCGACCGTGGTGGCGACCTTGTGCATCGTCTCCAGCGCGGTCAGGGCCGGCGGTCCGAGGGCCACCTTGGTGCTGGTCGGGTCGAGGATCGTTCCGCCGGCGCTGGCGACCATCGAGTTGAACCACACCGTGACGCCCTCGTATTGCGCGCCCTGCTCCTCGACGTAATACGGCTTGCCCTGGGCCTTGAGCTTCTTGGCCATCGAGATCATCTCGTCCCACGTCTTGGGCGGGGTCGGGACCAGATCCTTGCGGTACCAGAGCAATTGCGTGTTCGAGTTGTACGGAATCGCGTACAACTTGCTTTTCCAGGTCGCGGTGTTCAGCGGACCTGGCAGCTGGTCGGCCTTGGCCTTGGTCTCGTTCTGGCCGGTCCAGGGTTCAGCCCATCCGGCTTCGGCGAATTCCGCCGTCCACGTGACATCCAGACCCATGATGTCGACACTGCTGTCCTTGGCCGCCATGCGCCGCACCAACTGCAACCGCTGCTGATCAGCCGCGGTCGGCAACTTGATGTAGTTGACCTTGTATCGGCCGCCGGAACTCTTGGTGCACGCATCGGCGTTGGCCTGAGTAGCAACCGCGCTACCGGGCTGGTCGTAAAAGCTGATTGATACCGGACCGTTGGAGCTACCGCCACCGCAGGCGGCCAGCACCGTACTGAGAACGGCGGTCGCGGTGGCAGCGCTGAAGAATTGGATTCGTCGCCTTGACCGCATGCGACGGCTAGGCAAGGTGCCCACGCTGGCACTCTCCTCACTGCATCGAGGCATCCATGAGCGGCATCGCCGCAACACGGCGCGCTTGGATGGACCAAAAACCTACGCAGCACACATGCCCGCCGCAACCGACACGCAGAGATCATCAATGAATTCGTTACTTGGTCATGACTTCTCCGAAGGCACCCCGAGACAACGTGTGTACGGCGGTGGGACCAGACTTGTCCTGTGCTACGAGTGCTCTATCGCAATTGTCGCTTGGCCTCCGCATTGCCGGGAATAACGGCGTTTCTCGTCCAGGACGGGACGATACGCTGGATCGGGCCGGACGGCGCGGATCCCGGCTGTGACAAGGAGTTCAATCTCGGCGGGCGACTGATAACGCCCGCTTTTGTCGACGCTCATGTGCATTCGACGGCAAATGGCCTGGCCCTGAACGGTCTTGAGTTACGGAATCTGCCCTCGCGCAGCGCGGTGCTGGACGCCGTGGCCCGATACGCCCGGCAAAAGCCTGGTGCGGTGATTTTGGGCAGTGGCTGGGACGAGTCCGGTTGGGCCGACAAACGACCACCCACCGCGGATGAGTTGGATATTGCCGCCGATGGCGCTCAGGTATATCTGACCCGCGTAGATGTGCATTCCGCATTGGCTTCGCGCGCATTATTGAACAGTTGCCCGGCTGTTGTCGGGCAGACTGGTTATGACCACAGTGGACAGATGCGGCTGGACGCGCATCACGTGGTACGAAAGGCCGCGCTCGCCGCGGTGACCACAGCCCAACGCACCGCCGCCCAGCGCCGGACCCGGCAATACGCCGCCACACTGGGAATCGGCGCCCTGCACGAGATGGCCGGACCAGAAGTGTCCAGTGTGGACGATCTGACCGGCCTGCTCGAATTGGCCGAAACCGAACCCGGGCCCGAGGTGATCGGGTACTGGGGTTCGCTCGGCGATGTGCGGACCCCGCGCGCTTTGGGCGTACAGGCCGGCGGTGACCTGTTCTGCGACGGCGCGATCGGATCACACACTGCCGCGTTGTGGGCGCCGTATGCTGATCAGGACACCCGCGGCCACCTCTACCACGACGACGGCGCGGTGGCCGAACACCTCATCGCCTGCGCCGAGGCCGGATTGCAGGCCGGATTCCACGCCATCGGCGATCGGGCCCTGGCGGCGGTGGCCGGGGGATTGCGCAAGGCCGCCGCGGCGGTTGGTCGGGAGCGGATCCGGGCCGGCCGGCATCGGGTCGAGCACGCCGAACTGCCCGAGCCGGACGTGCTCGCGACGTTGGCCGAGTACGCCACGATCGCCTCCGTACAACCGGCATTCGATGCGGCCTGGGGCGAGCCAGGTGGGATGTACGAGACCCGACTCGGCGCGAAGCGGGCCGCCCGGCTGAACCCGTTCCGCCAGTACGCCGACGCCGGCGTGACGTTGGCGTTCGGGTCGGATGCGCCGGTCACCCCGCTCGACCCGTGGGCCGGCGTACGGGCCGCGGTCCGACATCACCAGCCCGGCGCACGATTAGGCCGGGCCGAGGCGTTCGAGGCGGCGACGCGCGGCGGTTGGGTAGCCGCCGGACGGCTGGAGGAGGGTCTGTTGGCGGTCGGGGCCGCCGCGACCTTCGCGGTGTGGGATCGCACGTCGATGCCCGAATTGACGGCGGACGAACCGGCCCCGCAGTGCCTGGCGACGGTGGTTCGGGGAGTTCGCGCCCATTGGACCTGATATCACCCGACACGATGCGACACGCCGGGAAATCTTGCCCGGCAACAAAAAGCTCGCCAGGATGGACGGCGTCATTGACCTGCGGATCAGGGGATCCGCGGGCCTCGGGAGGGTTGACAGCAGGTGTAGCGCAGTCGGTATGGTCCGCCGGTCTTCGCCGGAAACCGTGGCGGTCAGCAGTTTTGGGCGGTCGCGGCGATTCGGTGGGGATGGTCGGTGGGGGGTTCTCCGGAGACGTCGACCACGGGGTCGAGCAACGCCGTCGAACCGGTTCGCGTACGGGTGCCCATGGAGCCCGGCCGCTCGCCAGGTCCGGCTTGGCGACGGCGCGTCGGAGTGACCGCCGTATCGACGACGGGGTGAACTGCTCAGTAGGAGGAACGGGCGGGCCAGTAGACAACGGCGCAGACGCTCGCAGCCAGCGCAGCGGTCGGTCGGTCCGAAGGTCACGGCTATGGCCTCCGCAGTCCCGCGCGCGTTCGGCTCGGGGAGTGGGGTGCGCCGCGCTCCGCTCCCCGAGCCGCCCTGCGTCCGCCGATCAGCTCTACCGCTCCCACCGCCGGCGCCATCGTCGCGCTGGCGTCTGGCCGTAAAGTAGAGCGTGGCCGCGGTCGCGGCCGCCCGCGCTCAGGCGCGAGGGCAGCCGGGCGAAGGGATCCGAAAGCAGCGTGCGGCCATCCACCGAGCCAGTATTCGACCGTTATGTCTTCCTCGCCTCCGCCGCGAGCGGAGGCCTGTTGGTCTTCGCGTTCCCGCCGTTCGGCTTCTGGCCGGCGGCGCCGGCCGCGGTGGCGATGCTCAGCCTGATCGTGCACGGTCGCGCCGCCAAAACTGGCGCCTGGTACGGGTGGATCTTCGGGCTCGCGTTCTGCCTGCCGCTGCTGTACTGGTCCGGCACGTACGTCGGCGTGGTGCCGTGGTTGCTGCTCGGCCTGCTGGAGTCGGCGTTCTTCGCGCTGTTGGGCGCGGGTTTGGCGATCGTGCAACGACTGCCGTTCTGGCCGGCCTGGTCGGCGGCGTTGTGGGTGGCGCAGGAGGCGTTCCGGGACCGGTTCCCGTTCGGCGGTTTCCCGTGGGGTCGGTTGGCGTTCAGCCAACCCGAGGGCCCGTTCCTGCCGTTCGCCGCGCTGGGCGGGGCGCCGCTGCTGACCTTCACTGTGGCGTTGACCGGGTGCCTGGCCGCGCGGGCGTTCGAGGCGAGCCTGCGACACGGTCAGATGAAGATCATCGCGTTGGCCGCCGCCGGAATTGTCGAGGTGCCGCTGATCGGCCTGGCCTTCAGCCTGCTGGTGCACAATGGCGACTCGTCCCGGCACGAGAACATCGCGGTCGTCCAGGGCAACGTCCCGCGGCTCGGCCTGAACTTCGATGACCAGCGCGAGGCCGTGCTGCGTAACCACGTCAACGAGACGCTCAAGCTCGCCCAGCAGATCAAATCCGGCGATGCGCCCAAGCCGAGGATCGTGATCTGGCCGGAGAACTCCTCCGACATCGACCCGTTGGACAACCCGGACGCCGCGGCGATGATCAACCGAGCCGCCCGGGCGGTCGGCGTACCGATCCTGGTAGGCGCGATCCTCGACGGTCCGGGCGAGCACGTCCGCAACGCCGGCATCGTCTGGGATCCCAAGACGGGCCCGGGGCAGATGTACGTCAAGCGCCACCCGGTGCCGTTCGGCGAATACATCCCGTTGCGCTCGATCGCCCGCAAGGTCACCAGCAAGGTCGACCTGGTGCCGCGCGACATGGTCGCCGGCGACGCGGTCGGGTCGATGAAGATCAACGGGCTCACGATCGGCGACGTGATCTGCTTCGAGGTCGCCTACGACGGCCTGGTCCGCAGCGACGTCACCCACGGCGCCCAGATCCTGGTAACCCAGACCAACAACGCGACCTTCGGCCGGACCGCCGAGAGCCCGCAGCAGGTCGCGATCGCCCAGGTTCGCGCGGTCGAGCACAACCGGGCCAACCTCGTCTCCTCGACCAGTGGCATCAGCGCGGTCATCGCACCAAACGGGAAGATCCTGAAGAAGACGGGCATCTTCACATCCGACATACTTGATGGCCCCGTACCCATCCAGACCGGAACGACCCTGGCAACCCGGCTCGGTGAAGTGCCCGAATGGTTGCTCACGGCGATCGGAGTCGGGGCGATTGCGGCGGTGGGGACACTGCGGGTGCGCGAGGCGTTGCCCCAGCGTACGAAGACCGCGCAGGGGACCGCGGACGACGACCGGGCTAAGGAGCGGGTATGAGCGATACCGGAGAGATTGGCCGGGTGCTCGTCGTCATTCCGACCTACAACGAGGTCGACAACCTCGGTCCGATCCTCGACCGGCTGCGTTCGGCCGTACCTGAGGCGCACGCGCTGGTGGTCGACGACGGCAGCCCGGACGGTACCGGTGCCTTGGCCGACCGGACCGCGGCCGAGGACGAGCGGGTCCACGTACTGCACCGCGCGGCCAAGAACGGCCTCGGCGCCGCCTACATCGCCGGCTTCCGCTGGGCGTTGGACGAGGGCTACGACGCGGTGGTCGAGATGGACGCCGACGGGTCGCACGCGCCGGAGGAGCTACCGCGGCTGCTGGCCGGGCTACGGGACGCCGACCTGGTGCTGGGCTCGCGTTGGGTGTCCGGCGGCGAGGTGCGCAACTGGCCGCTGCGCCGGCTCGTGCTCTCCCGCGGCGGCAACATGTACACCCGAATGGCGTTGGGCATCCCGATCAAGGACGCGACCGGCGGATACCGGGCCTACCGTTCGCAGGTGCTGGAGAAGCTGCCGCTGGACAGCATCGCCTCGCAGGGGTACTGCTTCCAGGTCGATCTGGCCTGGCAGTCCTGGCGCTCGGGGTTCCGGCTGGTCGAGGTGCCGATCACGTTCACCGAGCGGCAGCGCGGTGAGAGCAAGATGAGCGGCCTGATTGTCGCCGAGGCGTTGTGGCGGGTGACCTGGTGGGGCCTGTTGACCCGCGGCCGCGGGAAACCTGACCCGGCCGATAAGCGTTGAGCTGACATGGCCGTATTGATTCTCGCCCTCTGCCTGGGTCTTCCTGTGTTGGAGATCTGGGTGATGGTTGAGGTCGCCGGGCAGATCGGTGTGCTTCCGATGATCGGCGCATTGATCGTGCTGTCGGTGACCGGTGGCGTATTGCTGCGGTACGAGGGCATCAAGGCCTGGCGGCAGTTCAACGCCATGATGTCCGGCACCGCCCCGATCGGGCCGAAGCCGCGCAAGGCCATGGGCAACAGCGCGCTCTCGGTGCTGGGTGCCGTGCTGCTGCTCGTACCAGGCTTCATTACGGCCGCAGTCGGCCTGCTGTGCCTGTTCGGGCCGACCCGGGCGCTCATGCGCGGGATCGCGACCCGGCTGATGATGGGCGCGGCGCTGCGGCGGGCTGGAGTACGCGGGCCGATGCGGTACGCGTCCCGGCGCGGATTCCCGCCCGGTCCTGGGTTTGGCGGCGACTTCGGCGGCGAGCAGGAGCCGATCAAGGTCAAGGCGACCCGCGGTCATCCGGTCATCGACGGGGATATCGAGCGGTGAGCGCCGCGGCCTGCAGCGATATGCAGCCGCTGGCAATCGGACCGCACCGGGTCTGGCCGCCCGTGGTGCTTGCCCCGATGGCAGGCGTCACCGACGCGCCGTTCCGTCGTCTGTGTCGCGAGTACGGCGCCGGTCTGTACGTCAGCGAGATGATCACGGCCCGTGCGGTCGTCGAACGGCATCCCACGACGATGGCGATGGTGAAGTTCGCGCCCGAAGAGTCGCCGCGCAGCCTGCAGTTGTACGCGGTTGATCCGCAGGTCGTCGGCGACGCGGTCGGCATGCTGGTCGGTGAGGACCGGGTCGACCACATCGACCTGAACTTCGGTTGCCCGGTACCCAAGGTCACCCGCCGTGGTGGGGGATCGGCGTTGCCGTGGAAGCGGGGCCTGTTCGCCGCCGTGGTTCGGGCCGCGGTCGGGCGGGCCGGAGCCATTCCGGTGACCGTGAAGCTGCGGCTGGGCATCGACGATGAGCACCTGACCTACCAGGAGGCGGGTCGGATCGCCCAGGCCGAAGGCGTTGCCGCGGTGGCGCTGCACGGGCGTACGGCGGCGCAGCACTATTCGGGCGAGGCGAACTGGGTTCCGATCGGCGAGTTGGCGGCCGACCTGAGCGTGCCGGTCCTGGGCAACGGCGACATCTGGACCGCTGACGACGCGTTGCGGATGGTCCGACAGACCGGGTGCGCCGGCGTCGTGGTCGGCCGCGGCTGCATGGGTCGGCCGTGGCTGTTCGGAGCGCTTGCGGCCGCGTTCGACGGACGGCCCCAGCCGCCCGAGCCGAACCTGGGCACGGTCGCGGCGACGATGCGACGGCACGCGACCTTGCTGGCAGCGTGGAAGGGCGAGGTCCGCGGCCTGACCGACTTCCGCAAGCACGCTGGCTGGTACCTCAAGGGGTTCGAGGTCGGCGGTGAGCTACGTCGCCAGTTCGGTCAGGTCAGCTCGTTCGGCGAACTGGACGACCTGCTCGCAGTGCTGCCGGCCGACCAGCCGTACCCGGATGGCGTGGCCGCCGCGCCGCGCGGCCGGACCACCGGATCGCCGCGCCGGGTGGCGTTGCCGGATCGATGGCTGGAGGACCAGGACGATCTTGGCGTGCCGGTCGATGCCGAGCTGATGGCAGTATCCGGCGGCTGATCCGTCCGGACACAGCAAAGACCGCGTCCACATAGGTGTGTGGACGCGGTCTTCGTACGTACTGCTACCTCAGGCCGACTTCTTCGGTGACCGGCGGTCCCGGAGCATCTCCAGCCGCTCCTCGAGCACCTGCTCGAGATCGGCGATGGAACGGCGCTCCATCAGCATGTCCCAGTGGGTACGCGGTGCCTTGCCGGCCTTGGCCTCCGGCTCGTCACCACCGACGAGTCGCCCGACCGTGCCGTCGAGACGGCACTCCCAGGTGGGAGGGGCATCTGCTTCACCGGACAGCGGCACACTGAAAACGTGCCCCTGCGGGCAGCGGTAATCCGCGTGCTGACGAGGAGCTAGCTCAGTGTTACGGTCTGTTTCGTAGCTGACGGACCCGAGGCGGCTGCCGCGGAGCGTGCGCTCTGCCATGATGTGTTTCCCTCCCGGGTGGGTGGGTTGTGCTTGCTGGTGCCGGCGTTCTCATGTTCGTAACGAGGCGCCGGAGTGGATGATTCCCGGCCGACACCGCGCCTGGCTGGCCGGCAACGGACGGGTACTGCTGTCGCAACGTTGCGGTTCACAGCGGTGTGACCGTCATGGTGGCCTGTTATGACGGAAGATCGCATCCCGACATGACGCACATCACCGCTGGTCAACGGGACACCCGGCCATGAGGTGGCCCGTGATCGGCCGAATCTGGCAGAGGCGCGGACCACTGATCCCCAGCATTAGCCGGGGCCGACGAAGTCCACGACGGTCCGCACGTTGTCGGCCACCGGCTGCATGGAATCCACGGTCAACACCTCATCGGTCCACTGTGGATAGTCGCGGAGCCGGCGTTGCACGTTGCCCCAGTCGCCCGGACCGTGCCAGCCGGGAATGTCGCGGTCCCGCCCCTGCAACCGGGCCTGGTGCGTCGCCTGGTCGGAGCAGACGCAGACGACGACCGCGAACCGGGCGCCGGCCCGGTCGGCCAGGCTGCGCCACCGGTCCCGGATCTCCGGCTCCTCGACCGGCGCGTCGAGGATCGCGGACTGACCCAGCCGCAACTGCCGTACCGCCAGCGTCGTCAGCTGCTCGTACCCGATCCCGAACCCATCGTCGAAATGCCGACCGCCGAAGGGTGTCAACGCGCCCAGCATCCAGTCGATCGCGAACACCGGTATGCCCAGCGCGCGGCCGGTCGCGTCGGCCAGGGTGCTCTTGCCGCTGCCGGGAACGCCGGAGACAACCAGCAGGGTGGCGCCGGGAGCGCTCACGTCGTACTGCTCGAACGTCATCGGCAGCCGCGGACTGAGCCGGGCCGGGACCAGGCCCTGCAGCGCGGTCTGGGTGATCCGGTGCGGCGGCTCGCGTTCGACGATGCAGGTCAGCACGTCGACCTCGCCGGCGTCGTTGTAGAGCCGGGCCCGCGCCCGCTGCCCGTTCGTCTCGAGCCCGACGATCCGCAGCGGCGCATACCGTTCGGAACGGGATCGGGTCAGCTTGACGTAATCGTCAGGCGAGATCCAATTTGTGAACGGCGGCCCGAAAGCGTCATCGGCGTCGTTGCCCCAATCCGGCGTTCCAGCCAGGCCGTCGAGGATCCACTCCAGCCGACGCAACGCTGGCGTTGCTTCCAGACAGTGCACAGCGGGACCTCCCGGCTATAACGGATGGTCCCACTGTGCCCGTAGCAACCAATGCTGGAGCGGACGTTCACCAGCGGCGTATCAGCTAAGAGACTTCGCAGAACGAGGCGAAGTTGTCGGCGCTGTAGTAGTCCTCGCCGCCCTGGCCGGTGACCAGGCGCCGGTCGCCGCGGTCGCTCGTACCCGGGGTCGGCACGGTGTAGAGGTGGTAGTAGTTGCTGGATTCGGCCGGCAGCAGGCCTTCTCGGTTCTGGAAGACTTCGCCGTCCTGGCTGTACGGGAACGGTCCGCCGGCCGCGACCAGGTTGATCGTGTCGGTCAGCTGCGACGGGACTGAGCTGCACGTCGGCACCGTGCCTCCTCCGCCGTCACCGGGTACGTCGCTGATCTTGCAGAACGTCGCGTAGTGGTCGCCGGTGTAGTAGTACTCGTTTTCGCTGCCGGTGATGATCCGGCGGGTGCCACGGTTGCTCGCACCCGGCGTGGGGACCGTGTACTCGTGGTAGTAGTTCGCGGATTCGGCGGGCAGGATGCCTTCCCGGTTGTCGAAGACGACTCCGTCGTTCTTCGGATACGGGAACGGTCCGCCGGCCTGGATGAGGCGGACGGTGTCGGTTGCCTGCGATGGCAGGTCGGCCAGGGAGCAGGAGGAGATGCTCGCCGCGGTGGCGGCGGGTCGGACGGTGAGTGCGTTAGCGGGTCCGATCCCGAGGAGCAGCAGGCCGGCCAGTGCGATCACCGCGGCCACCGCGATGCGACGGATACGTGCGGTCTGTGCGGTCAGAATGCCCATGTCCGGATCGTACGAATAATGCTCGGAATATCCAGCAAAGGCTTAGTGTCGATTTCGCAAACGCGCCGTAATAGCGGCATGATCGCGCCGCACCAGCCGTTTGGGGGTCCGGCCGGGCGCGACGCGATCATGACCGCAACATCAAGAACGGTTAGCCATCACCGATAGATACGCACGTAGTCGAATTGTGCTGTTGCTTTTCCGAAAGCCGCGTCGGTGGCGGCGCTGGAACCCTGTGACACCAAGCCGATCTTGGGCTGGCTACCGGCCGGCAGCGTCCAGGTCGCACCCCAGATCCAGTGCGTGCCGTCGCGGCTGGAAGCGGCCCGGTACAACCCCTCGCCAGTCTTCGGATCGGTGCGATGCGAAATCCGCAGCCAGGTTGTGGCGGCCGGCGGCCCGATGATCGCCGCACCCCAGGACCGAACGCCGTTCGCGACCGTCACCTTTCCGAATTCCAGGAACCGCGTATTGCCGGCGGCGACATTGTCGTAACGCAGGAACTGGTTGTCATCGACGTAGATCACCAGACCGGCCTGTTGGTAATTCCGTACGGTGTCGGCCCCGGTGTCGATGGTCAGTTTCGTCTCGACGGTGTAGTCGCCGGTCGGGGCATCCCGGACCAACAGGCCGGCCTTGGCGGCATTGTTGGCATCGGTGAGGTCCGCATCCTCGGTCGGCCAGACCAACTGCCCGTCGGCCACGTGTGCGTCCGAATCGGGGCGCAGCCAGGACCAGCCCGAGCCCAAGCCGCCCGTGAACTCGTCCGAATCGGCTTTGTCCAGCGGGCCCAGCTCCGGTGCCGGGGCGACCGCGGTGTGCGGGGTGTAGAGCGCGGCGGCCTCGATGTTGTCGACGTCGCCGGTCCCGCTTACGCCGGCCTGGCGGCCCGGCAACCCGCCGGGCACGGTGGTGTTGATCGTGGCGTACGGGTCGCCGAGGCGGCCGTCGCTGACCTGTGCGCTGAGGCTGTTGCCGCGGATGTCGACCGCGACGTTGTGCCACACCGACGGGTCGAAATCCGCTGGCAGCGCGGCCGAGTGTGTGGTGGCGACGCCATGCACGGTGCTCGTGACGTCGAGGCTGTGGTCCTCGACCGACACGGTGAGGTTGTCGGCCTTGTCGCTGTAGCGAGCCACGATTCCGACAGGCCCGCTGGCGGTACGGACATCGGCCTCGACGTGCTCGTTGGCCGGCAGTGCGGTCTGGGCGAGCGCCGTACCCGTGATGCGGCCGAACCCGCCGGCATCGGAGGCCGGGTCGGAGCCGACAACGGTCAGCGCGCCCTGCAGCGTGCTCTTGTCATTGTTGAAGTTCTCATCGACCAGGCCGGTCGTCACCGGAGCGGTCTGCGGTGTGTCCGAGGGGCCCTGCCCACCGCGGGCCAGCGGCCAGCCGTCGATCCAGTCCAGCCGGTCGATCAGCATCGGGCGCATGGTGAAGCCGGGCGAGGTATCCAGGTACGGATGGGTGCGGTCGATCGCGTGATAGACGAGCCAGGTCTGCCCGGAAACGTCGGTGGCGATGGCGTTGTGGCCGGTGCCGATCCAGCGGTTGCCGTTCTGGGCCATCACGATCGTGCCGCCGGAACGGGAGGCGGTCAGCGGTACGCCTTCCTTGTCCACGAACGGTCCGAGCGGGCTGCGGGATCGGCCGGTGAAGACCGTGTAGCCGGTGCTCGGGCCGGCGCAGCAGTTCGCCGATGAGGCGAACATGTAGTACCAACCGTCGCGGTGAATGACGTAGCTGCCCTCGAACCGGGTGCTGGCGACCTGGGTCGCCGGGCCGGTCACCGACATTCCGTCGGCGCTGAGCGGGACGACCCGGATACCGCTGCCGTAGCTGCCCCAGTACAGATAACGCTGGCCGGTGGAATCGGTGAATTCGGCCGGGTCAATGACGCTGGTGTAGCCGCCGTTTTCGATTGTCGGCGCGATAAGCGGTGTCTGCGATGGCTTCCACGGCCCGGCCGGGCTGGCCGCGGTCGCCACGCCGATGCCCGGGTCGGAGCCGCTGGTGCTCACCGTAGTATTCGGCACTACGAAATAGAGCACGTATTTGCCGTTGATATAGCGAATATCCGCGGCCCAGAATCCGGTGCCGGCCGCGGCCCAGGTCGGCAGGTTGTCGGAAGTGAAGATCGGGCCCATGTTCTGCCAGTGCACCAGGTCGCTGGACCGGGCGATTTTGGCGCTGTCACCCTTGCCGGTCTCGTCGTACGGACCGCCGGTGGCGTAGGCATACCAGTAACCGTCCTTGCCCTTGATCAGGCTCGGGTCGGGAAAGTCGATCGAATAGCCGTCCGTCACCGCATTTGTGTACGTGGAATTCGGGGTCGCTTGGGGCGTGGACTGCTGAGTCGACGCACCTGCGGCCGGGGCGATTGCGGCAACGGTGATTGCCGCCGCGGCGGCAATCAGGGCGCGGAATCGGCGCCGCCGGCGTAAATCGGACTGGAACCATCGAGCGAGCATCAACACCTCCGGATGAGCGGGACTCGCCAATGCAGGGGTGGAATCCGATTCATCCAATCCGATGGTTTCAACGTTGTAAAGACCCGCCGAACGGGAAAATGATTTAGTGCTATTCGGGGTCAGGACCAGTAGCCGCGTTCGGTGAATACGTCGCGCAGCGTTGTGATCTCGTCGGTCATGATGCCGTCCACGCCCAGATCCAACAGCCGGTGCATTTCGGCCGGGTCGTCAATGGTCCAGACGTGGACCTGCAGGCCGAGCCGATGTGCCGCCGCGACGAACCGCTGGTCGACGATCGGCAGTGGCGTGACCCGGACCGGGACCTGAGCGCAGACGCCGCCACCGCGCGGCCGGATCGGGCGTACGTACGAAGAGAACCGCACCGTGGCGATCTCGCGCGGCCCCAATGCCGTACACAGCTGCGGCCCCAGCGCGGCCCGTACCTTGGCCAACCTCGCGTCGGAGAACGAGCTGACGCAGATGCGGTCCAGCGACCCGGTGCGGCGAATCACGTTGACCAGTGGCTCAATGGCCGCGGGCACCTTGACGTCGATGTTGAACCGGACGTCGGGCCAGGCGGCCAGCAGGTCCTCCAACAACGGAATCGGTTCGCGACCGGCGATCCGGGCCTTGGCCACTTCGCGATAGGGCAGGTCGGCGATGGCGCCGGTCCGGTCGGTGACCCGGTCCAGGCTGGGATCGTGGAACGCGACCAACTCGCCGTCGGCGGTGGCGTGTACGTCGGTTTCCAAATACCGGTAGCCCAACGCCACGGCCGCGCCGAACGCGGCCATCGAGTTCTCCACGCCGCCAGCGGCGCCACCGCGGTGGGCGAACGCGATCGGACCGGGCGCATCGAGGAAGGCGTACTGGGCACTCACCCGCACGAGTCTGGCCGGCCTGCTCCTGCGGTCGCACGTCGGGGTGCCACACTCGGCGCATGGCTCCCACGATCACGCGGATCAATCCGCCCGGGCTGCACGCCACTCCTGGGTACCACCACATCACGGTGGTCGAGTCGGGGCGGTTGGCGTTTCTGGCCGGGCAGTGCCCGCTGAACGCGGCCGGCGAAGTGGTCGGTCGCGGTGACCTGCCGGCGCAGGTCGCGGCGGTGGTGGCGAATTCATTGACCGCGTTGGCGGCGATCGGGGCGGAGCCGGATCAGGTCGTGCGCTCGGTGATCTATGTGGTGAGCACGGATCGGGCCGAGCTGGCCGAGGTCTGGCGGATCTTGAACGAATCCGCGCTGGCGCCGGCATTCGGCACGGCCAGCACACTGCTGGGTGTGACCGTACTGGGCTTTCCCGATCAGTTGGTCGAGCTGGACCTGACCGTGGCGCTGGACGCTTGATGAAGCTGCCGCTGGAATTGGCCCGTACGACGTTGCGGGAGTTGCGGATCGAGGACCTGCCGGCGTATGCAGACATGCACGCGCGCCCGGAGGTGGCGCGTTATCTCTACTGGGAGCCGCGGACGCTGGACGAGAGCCGGACCTCGTTGGAACGGAAAATAGCCAACTCCGACAGCGATTCGGTCAACCTCGCGGTCACGGTATCGGGTGTCTTTGTCGGCGAGCTGAACCTGCACGTATTCGACGCCGCCAACCGCGGCGCCGAGATCGGATTCATTTTCCACCCAGACCACCACGGCAACGGTTATGCCGGCGAGTCGGCGCGGGCATTATTGGCGGTGGCTTTCGAGGAACGCGGAATGCACCGGGTCGTCGGCCGCTGCGATGCCCGCAATACCGCCTCGGCTGGATTAATGCGGCGGCTGGGAATGCGCGAGGAGGCGCATTTCCGCAGCAACGAATTCGTCAAGGGCGAATGGTGCGATGAGCAGGTATTCGCGATTCTGGAGACCGAGTGGGCCGACCGCGCCTGATCTCCTGACGGCGCCCCTTGGTGGAGCTCGGTCCGGTTGCCGCCAAGCCCGTTGGATCCGCTCGAACCCGCTCCGGTCGCCTTGAGTCCCTGGATCCACTCGCCCCGCCTCTCCGCTCGCTCTGAGCCGCTCGATCCGCCCGATACCATCATTGCGTCCACTGTGGACTGCGCGGGCGCCGCGCCTCTTTTCAAGATCGTGAGTAGATTTGGTACCGGAAAACGCTGCAAATCTACTCACGATCATGGTCGGGGAGGGGCGCTGGGCTGGCCGAGCGGGTTCGGCTGTCGACCTGTCGGGGACGGCGGTCGGGCTGGCCGAGCGGGTTCGGCTGTCGACCTGTCGGGGAGGGCCGCTGGCTGGTCGTGTGCGACCTGTCGGAGAGGGGCGTTGATCCGGCCGGGCCCGTTCGCTGTCGACCTGTCCGGGCGGGCTGTTGAGCTGGTCGTGTGCGCTCGCAGCCTTGGCACCCGCTCGTCAGGCAGACTGCCGATTCAGCAGGGTCGCGATCGCTTGATTGTCAATGGCCCGGGCGCTGTCCCAGCCCGCGGCGGCCGGTTGCACGGTCATCAACGCGATCACGTAACGATCGTCCGAGCCGAGCAGGCCGGTGGTGTGCAGCATGTAGTTCGGACCGTAATCCATCCAACCCTGCTTTGCCTTGACCGTAGGCAATCGCGGCGGTTGCAGTAGACCGAACGACTGGTCGAACCCGTCGGCGCCGTCGGCGGTCGCGGCGCCCAGCGCAACAAGCACGAAATCCCGGTCGGGCGGCGCCAATATATTCAGCACGTAGTCGTACACCGTGATGACGTCATGGGCCGTGGTCAGCGTCTCACCCCACTGCGCGATATCGGTGGGCGCGGTCGTCTCGGTCAGATTCAGCGATTCGATGAATTCCTCCAATGTGGACGGACCGTTGAAGTCCTCCCACAATTCGTTCATCGCATTGTCGTCGCTGGCCGACAACGCCCGGTGCATCAGATCCAGGTCGGTGCCGCTCAACGTCAGAGCGCCGGCTTCTTTCTCCCGCAATATCCCGGCAATCAGGAACAGTTTGACGACAGACGCGGAATAGTACGGCTGCTGGCCTAGCGTGCTGGCGAACGTCTGTCCGGTGGCCCGGTCCTGCACGGCCACGCCGACCTGTACGCCTGCCGGCAGGGTCGCGCCCAGGCGGTCGACCGCGGCGACGCCAGCCTGTGCGGCCGCGTCGTCGGGGAACGGTTCGTCTGTCGCAGGTGGACTCTGCGATGGCGACACCTTGGGTGGATCGTCTGTCGCAGGTGGACTCTGCGATGGCGATGGCGATGCGCCTGTGGCAGACGGCTTTGTTCGTCCGGCTTGCGCGTTGGGACTGGGCGACGGTGCGGTCGCGGCCGACCTGGTCGTGCTGGCGTTCGGCTCCGTAGAAACCCCGCGCGACGCCACGATCGTCGCAACCACTGCGGACACCGCGACACCCAGCACTGTCGCGATGAGACGCCATGGCGCCGCGCGATGATGTACCCCTTTCATGCCTCTACTTACGCCTTTTGGGGCGGTGTAAGTCCATAGATTTCAGGGGATTCTCAGTATCTTCGTACCTGGCCTTCATATTTATCGCGGCCATGGACCGGAATTGCTTTCTTACGGCCTACCAACCGAGACGCAAATCACGTCAAAGCCTTGCCCCAGCGCGGGATCGAGGCGCGGCAGACGTCACACCGGAAATTGCAGGTGGCCGTATTGCGTGACGCAACTGCGGTCAGTCTTTGATAATCGTGAACGGAATCCGTACCAATTTCGGCACCACATCGACCCAGGCTCATGCGAAGCGTACGGAACGTATCCGGAGCGGCCGCCCAGCACCGGTCCGTCGCGATCATGCAGAGACGGCACATTTCTGCATGATCGCCAAGAGGGCCGCTGTTCGAGCAGCCGGGGAAGAGAGTCGGCGCGACGTTGCATTTGATTCGAACGTATGTTCCCCTGGAGTGAACGGGAGGAGCATGATGCGTTGGCAGAACCAGCAGGTCAACGGACAGGAGAGCGGCGCCCTGTTCGGCCAGGACGTCGTGGTGCGCACAGTGGACACCCCGCAGTTTCGCGGCATCACGTTCTACGAGGTGCGCGCCCGCAGCATCCTCAACCAGGTGCCCAAGGCGTCGCGGATGGCGTTCCGCTGGACCATCAACCCGTACCGGGGTTGCTCGCATGCCTGCGTCTACTGCTTCGCCCGGAACACGCATACCTACCTGGAATTCGACTCCGGTGCGGATTTCGACACGCAGATCGTGGTGAAGATCAACGCGGCCGAACGGCTGCGGCATGAGCTGGCGGCACCGGGCTGGCGGGGCGAGCACGTGGCGATGGGCACCAATGTGGACTGTTACCAACGGGCCGAGGGGCGGTACCGGCTGATGCCCGGCATCCTCGAGGCGTTGCGTGATACGCAGAACCCGTTCTCGATTCTGACCAAGGGCGCGTTGGTGCTGCGCGACCTGGACCTGCTGCGCCAGGCGCGGGCGGTCACCGACGTCAGCGTCAACGTCTCGATCGGCCTGCTGGAGCGGGAAATGTGGCGCAGCGTCGAGCCGGGCACACCCAGCCCGACCCGGCGGTTGCAGGTGGTCCGTGAGCTGAGCGCGGCCGGTCTTGGCGGCGGCGTGTTGATGGCGCCGATCCTGCCGTTCCTGACCGACAGCCCGGAGCAACTCGACGCGGCCGTAAGGGAAATCGCGGCGGCCGGGGCGCGATCGGTCACGCCGTTGGTACTGCACCTGCGGCCAGCAGCCCGGGAGTGGTACATAGCGTGGCTGCGACGTAATCATCCCGGGCTGCTGGCCGATTACCGCGCGCTCTACGGGCAGAGCGCGTACGCGGACCAGTCTTACCAGGCCTCGATACGGGAGTACGTGGAAGAACGGGCGCGGCACTACGGCCTGCGCCGCACCGAGTCGGGGGAGGCCCGCGCGGTCGAGGAACCGCCACAAACACAGCCACAAAAAACACCGCCGCCGGTACGGCCACCGACCCAGCTGAGGCTTATATAGCGCTGTCTATGCTGACGGGGCTGTTGTCCGTCTCGCCCCTGCGCCGGAGTGCCCCGTGACCCAACCGCTCAGCCAAGCCTCGCAGGCCCGCCTCCGCGAGGCCGGCCGGGTTTTCACCTCGGACCTGTCGATAGCCGAGTTCGCCCTGCTGGACAACCTGAACTTCACGCCGATCGACCTCGTGATGGGCACGTCGGTCTACCACATCGGCTGGCAGGCGCAGCGGCGTCAGGTCAGCCAGGAGCTGGATGTGCTGACCAGCGCGATGTACACGGCCCGGGAGAACGCGATGGCCCGGATGCAGGCCGAGGCCGACGCGTTGCAGGCCGACGGCATCGTCGGGGTGCGGCTGCAATGGCGGCAGCACGGCGTCAGCGCCGAGCACATCGAGTTCGTCGCCGTCGGGACCGCGGTCCGGGAGAAAAGCGGC
The DNA here is from genome assembly GCA_040414495.1 of Mycobacteriales bacterium. Taxonomy (GTDB): domain Bacteria; phylum Actinomycetota; class Actinomycetes; order Mycobacteriales; family QHCD01; genus DATAVB01. The sequence goes on along the minus strand of JBEDUI010000247.1, from coordinate 22,814 downwards.
AGCGGTGCGTTCAAAAGGCCGGACGGACGGGCGTTTTCCTCGCACCTGTCCGGTCAGGATTTCTACACGCTGCTGGGCATCGGCTGGGCGCCGGTCGCGTTCGTCCTCGGCAACTGCGTTTATCACGTCGCGGCGCAGGGATTCCTGCAAACATTGAGCCAGATCGGGCAGAACGTCGAGATGCCACAGTGGACACAGGCCTACTACGACGCCCGGGAGATCGCTATGGCCCGCATGCAGGCTGAGGCCGAGCGCGACGCCGCGCACGGTGTGGTCGGTGTGTCGTTGGAGACCAGCGAGTTCGTCTGGGGTCCGCACACGATGGAGTTCTACGCCTCGGGTACGGCGGTGCGGCGCATCGGCGAGGCCCGGTTCGCCGCCCCGTCACAGGTTCTGCCGCTCCGATGACCGCACCGCGGGACATCGATGGGGAGGGCGCGGTCCGGGTGCTGACCGCTGTCCTCAACCAGCCCGGCGGCGGTGAGACCGTACTGGGCCAGCTCGGGGCGCTGCCTGGTGTCGAGTACACCCCGCCCCGCCCGGGCGGCCTGCTGCGGCGGCCGGAGCCGGGTCGGTTGATCCTGGGCGATCAGGCGTTCCGGGCCACGGTCCGGGTCGGTACCCAACTACAGGTCAGCCATTTCGTCCGCGGTGTGGCGTTGCAGACGCGGGTACTCGGACCGGCCGACGCCGCCCGGGCGCTGGTCGACGGGCTGCGGCAACTGATCGCGGTCAGCGGCGGGGAGACCCGTGAGGCCGTAGACGCCGCGCTTTACGGCCTTGCCGGTGCGGCCGGCTTGGGCTGAGGTTGTTCGCGTGGGGCCGGCCGGGTGCTTAGCAAGGACGCCACGACCGCCGTACCGAGAATGACGAGAACGCCGGCCAGGTTGACCCAGGCCGGAATGTGCACGACGTCGGCCAACAGCATCTTCGTGCCGACGCCGAGGAGCACGATCGCGAGGCCGGTCTGCAGGTGTACGAACCGATCCATCGCGCCGGCGAGCAGGAAGTACGTCGGCCGTAGCCCCAGCACCGCGAAGGCGTTGGCCGACACCACCAGGAACGGTTCGGTGGTGACCGCGAACACCGCCGGGATCGAGTCGACCGCGAACACCACGTCCGCGGTGGCGATCGCGATGATGACGGCCAGCAGCGGCGTCGCGTGCCGGCGCAGCACACCAGCGGCGGTGCGCTTGCGGGTGAGGTAACGATCCTGGTCGTACTCCTGGCTCAGCGGGAGGATACGGCCGATCAGCCCGAGCATCCGGCTCTGCTCCGGCCGCGGCTCGTGTTCCTCCCGCCGCACCATCATCCGAATTCCGGTGAAAAGCAGCAGTGCGCCGAATACGTACAGCACGGCGTGTACCGCGCCCAGCACCGCCAGTCCGGCGGCGATAAAAACAATCCGCAATGCCAATGCCGCGAGCACCCCGATGCTGAGCAGCCGGCTACGCAGCAGCTCCGGTACGGCAAATGCGGTGAACAACACCGCGAAAACCGCGACATTGTCCAGTGACAGCGTCTTTTCCAGCAGATAACCGGTCAGGTAGGCGGTGGCGTCGTGCCTATCTCCGAGCAAGAGCACAACGCCGGTAAACGCCAGTCCCAACAGCGTCCAGCCGATTGTTCCGAACGTGGCCTCGCGCAGCGAGACGGAATGATGACCGCGATGAAGCACAAACAGATCGAGCGCCACAAACAGCACGAGGACAGCGAATAGCCCGGCCCAGGCCAGGAATGGGACGTTCACTGTGCGCGCTCCTCGCCCTCACATGGCGAATTAGTGTTTCTTTGTCAGCCGGCTCCGTAATTGCTCGAGCTTGCGACGGTTCTCCGGCCGCCCGGCGAATTCCTTCGCCTTTTTGGTCAGGTCCTGGCCCCGCCCGCTGTGGGCCAGATCGGTGAGCCGTTGGGGGAGTTTGACCATGGCAACGAACCCTTCTACGGAGGACAACGACGCTCACGGTACGAAGCACGGCGCCGGTCCGGACAGGTTCGCGGCTGGCCGACTACGCGACCACGACGTTGCCGGGATCCGGCAATGTCCTAAATGGATTCGGCCGGCCAGCCCAGCAGCCGGGCGCCCAGCACCGCGGCGTGCAGGGTGAACCGCTGCATCGGGTCGTCCGGGTCGTGGCCGGTCAGGGCGCGGACCCGGGCCAGCCGGTAGGTGACGGCGCGTACCGACAGGTGCAACTCGCGAGCCGCCTGCGCGGTCACCGCCCCAGTGCCGAAGTAGACCTCGAGTGTGTGCAGCAGCGCCTCGGCTCCGCCGCGGGCGCCGGTCAGCGGCTCGAGTACGGCACGCACCAGGTCGACCATCGCGGCGCGGTCCCGGCCCAGCACCTGGTAGACGAGCAGGTCGGCGGCCCGTACGACCGGTCCGGGCAGGCCCAGGCGACCGGCGATGTCCAAGGCGTTCCGGGCTTCCTCGTACGAGCGGTAGACCCCGGCCGGACCGGCATAAGCGCGACCGACCCCGATTGTGGCGGGCGCGTCGCGCAGCACCTTGGTGAGCTGGTCGGTGATCGGCTCGTCGGCCGGCGCGATGCAGACCAGCTGACCTTCCTTGCTCGCGACCAATACGCCGCCGTCCTCACCGCCCAGCGCGCGTTCGGTCCGGCCAATCAATGGGCTGGAATCGGTGAATGTGCTGGGCGAGCGGATCACGCTGACGGTGTGCGCCGCGGCCAGCCGCAGCCCGTGTTGCTCGGCCCGTTCCATCAGGCTCGCGACGTCGGCCCGCCCGGACAACAGGTCGTCGATGAGCTCGCGGCGACTGGCGATCTCGTGCCGAACCAGCTCCCGGCGGGCCTGCTGGTAGCCGTCCGTCGCGCTGGCCACTGCGTCGTCAGCCGCGCGCAACACCGCCTCGCCGACGTCCCGGCGCCGGGAATCCGCGTGCGGCAACAAACGCCACAGCCGCCACGTCGCCGACAGGTAGAGGTCGACCAACTCCCGCAGCGGCACCCGGGCCCGCGCCGCGTCCGCACCGCGCTGCTGGCATGCGGTCAGCTCGTCCGCGCTGAGCCGCCGGCCCGTCGCGGCCGCGTCGACGACGATCGGCAGGTAGTCGCCGAGCAGCTCGACCGGCACACCGCCGGCTTCACGACCGGCGGCCGTGGCGACCTTGTCCAACTGCGACGCGGTAACCATCCTCGGCCGTCCTCTCAGCGGTCGTGACGCGGAACTTGCCGGGGCCCGGCAGCGAACCGGCACCGAGGATAGCCGTATCCGAGCCTGACAACTGCCTGCGCCGGGGGCACAGTGGAGAGCGCTGGGGTGACCGCTCGGAGGTGGCCAGTGTCGTCTGTTGCTCGTCTCGCACGCCGGGTACTTGTGCTCATTCTTGGTGGTGCGTTGCTGATTGGCGGTGCAGCGCTGCTGGTATTGCCCGGGCCAGGCCTCGTCGTGATCTTTGGGGGATTGGCGTTGCTGGCCACCGAATTCACCTGGGCCGAGCGCCTGCTGAATTGGGCGAAAACCCGGGGACTCGCTATTTACCGGCAAGTCCGATATCGAGTTCGTCGCTGGCGCGGAGGCGGTCATTCCGATCCGGCGCTGGCGCCGACACCGGATCAGGTTGTCGTCGAGAATCGGCCGTATCCGGGTCGGATCGCGGTGGGTGGGCCGCCGAACGGGTGGCATGTCGGGTCCGTACCGCCGGCGGCAGAGCGACTGCAGGTTGCGGAATCGCGGCCCGAGCGGCACGCGGAAGAGGTACAGCCTCAGCCGTTGCCCGACGCCGGCTGAGCCGGCCGTACGAAATCAGATAGGAAATTTGGTCAGGCCGTGGGCCGGCAGCGCTGGTTGTCTGTCCGGCCCACGGCCTCTATCCGAGAAGGTCTCTGTCCACTGTCGAGGATCCGAACGTCCGCGTCGCGCCGTATGGCGGCTGCGTAGCTGGGAACGTCACGTCAATCCTCCGGGAGAGCGTCGCTGTTGGGCGCACGGCCGAATATCGCGGGAGTTCGACGTTCTGTCAACAAAAACTACGCTACGTATTTGCCGATGAAGCGGACGGAGTCCTGAAGACCCGGCGCGGCCGGAAATCCTCACCGACGGTTGCGATCACGGGTCGTACCGGACTGGTTCCGGGCGGTCGCTAGGGTAGCTCGGTGCGACACCTGCGGATCGGCCTCGCTCTGGTGGCCCTGACGGCGTTTTGTGTCTTTGTGGTGGCCTCAGTCGGAGGAGGTAGCAACCACAAGAGCAGTACGGCCTCGACTCTGATCGCTACCCCGACGCCTACGCCCACGCCGGCACCGACCCGGGCGACCACCCGCGAATGCACCACGCCTGGCGTGGACAGCTACCGCAGCGTGCCGGACCCGCAGGCGGTCGGCGGCTCCCGCGAAATCTGGATTCACCGGCCGGCCGGACCCGACAGCGCCAAACTTCCGGTGCTGTACCTCCTGCTGGACCACGGCCAGAGCGACCGGTCGGCGGTCCAACTGCGGCTGGGCCGCATCCTGGACCGGCAGATGTGCCAGACCGGAATCCCGTTCGTGGTGGCGGTTCCGGACGGACGGACGATCAGCGCGCAACAGCCGGACTGGGGCAACGCGGTCAACCGGACATTCGGGCTGGAGCATTTCGTCACCACGACGGTGATCCGCCTGGTGGAAGGGGATCAGCGGCGATCGGCCCGGCTGCGAGCAATTGCCGGGTTCGGCATGGGCGGATTCGGCGCCAGTTCGATCGCGCTGCGGCATCCGTCGCTGTACACCCAGGTCGCCTCGTTCGGCGGTTGGTACCGAGTGGACGATCCGGACGGCGTATTCGGCGGCGACAATTCCGCGCACGCGCCGGATCAGCTGATCGCGTCGGCGAAAGCCGGCAGCCTGCGGTTTTTCCTGGTCGAGGGCAAGGACGAGGCAACGCCTTTGCAGTACGGCACGGCGCACGGCGAGGCGGACCGGTTCGGGGCATTGGTGCTGCAACACGGGCTCACCGTCGTGGTCCGGCATCCCTCCGGCGCACACAACCGCACGACATTCATCCCACAACTGCCGGGAATGGTGCGTTTCCTTGACCACAACTGGACAAGCGCGAAAACCCGCAGCGCCGGCTGAGCCGGGTCGCCCGCCAGCCACGCAGCTCCGTCGCGTATAGATAGGGAATTACGACGGCCTGCGGGGGAGTCATGGCAGCTATCGAGCGGACAGTCCCCGGACTGCCGGTCGATCATGCCGGAATGCTGCACGCCGGGCGACGGGTGCTGGTCGGTGCCGGCCGCTGTCTCGGTTTGGTCGTCGCGATCGGTCTCGGCGCCCGCGTACACGGCTATTTCCCCGGCAGCGGCATCGACATGTCGTGGCGAACGGTCCTGAACATCGCCGCCGCCGAGCACCTGGATTTCGGCAGCGATGCGCTTTTTACATACGGTCCGCTCGGATTTATCGACGCACCGCTGGCGGTCGGGCCGGGCCAGTTGGTATTCGGCATATTGTTCGCGATCGTCGCGGTCGGCGTGCTGTGGCTGGCGTTGGAATTGGCCGGCCGCCGGGTGCTGCCGTGGCCGGTCTCGACCCTCGTCGCGACCATCATCGCGGTCGTGCTGGCCTCGTATTCCAATCCCGCCCTGGAACTGCTGATCGCGGCCCCGGTATTCGCTTTTCTCGCGCTGCACGGGCAATTGGGCCGAGCCGCCGACTGGGTGCCGGGCGTGCTCGGCGGGCTGAGCGCGCTGCTGTTGTTGACCAAATTCTCCGACGGTGTGTTCGCCGGCGCGATCGCCGTGTTGACGGCGGCCGGTTCCCTCCGGGCGCCGTGGCGGCGGCTGGCCGAGACGGTGCTCGCGTTCCTGGGCGTCGGGTTGATCTTCTGGACGGTGGCCGGGCAGTCGCTGGCGGACCTGCCGCGCTGGCTGGCCGGCTCGGTGCAGATCGCGCTCGGGTACGCCGACGCGATGGCCAGCGAGAACCTGAACTTCGCGCTGACCTATTCGCTGGCCACAATGCTCGCGGTCGTCGTCTTGTGGCTCGCGCAGCGGTACGGCCGCGGGATCGCCTTTCGGCAAAGGATCGCGGTCGTGCTCATCGCGCTGGTCGCGTTGTACGGCGGATTCAAAGAAGGTTTCATCCGGCACGCGCCGCTGCATCAGGCAGCGTATTTTTCCGCCTGCGTGTTGCTGCTGGCCGGGTTGGCTACCGCGGTCCGGCGACGGTGGCTGGTGGTCCCGTTTCTGGTGGTGGCGTTGCTGTTCAGCGTGACCAGCGTGAGTTGGCTGAATCCGGTGCCGGCGCAGCGGCAGTGGAGCGAGACCGTACGGATCATGACCAACGCGCATTACCGCGACGCCGGGTTGAATCGCGACGCTGCCTCGCTGCGGAAGCGGTACGACATTCCGCAGCTGATGCTGAGCCGGATCGGCCCGGATCCGGTCGCGATCGATCCGTGGGAGGAGACGGCGGCGTGGGCGTACGGGCTGAACTATCACCCGGAGCCGGTTTTCCAGTCGTATTCGGCTTATACCGCGGCGCTGGATCGGATGAACGCCAAGGCGATCCTGGACGATCCGCGGGACCAGTGGGTGTTGCGGCAGCCTCGTAATTTCGGAATACGCAATCAACTCTGGACATCGCCCCGGTACACTTTGGCGTTGGCGTGCCATTACGCCGTGGACAACATCAGCCGGTACTGGATGCTGTTGCACAAGGCGATGAATCGGTGTGGCCCGACCCGGACTCTGTCCACTGTGTCCGTCCACACGGGACAGTCAATTGCGGTGCCGGCGGCCCGGCCGGGGGAAATTCTGGTTGCGCATTTCACGCCTCGACCGGACGGACTGGCCGCCGATGCCCTGCACCTGCTGTGGAAGAACCTGCACCACCTCTACATCACCACCGATGGGGCAAAGCACATGATCGCTCGCGATCTGGCGTCCGGGCCGTTGATTCTGTCGTTGCCCTCGACGCTGCGCTGGCCGGACCCATATCAGACCGGAGCGCCGTATCACCAACTGGAATTCAGCGAAAGCGGCCGGCTGCGATTCGAGGCGATCCCGGTTTCTTAGTTACCGTGGTGCCGATGACGACCCGGATGCGGTTGGCCGGTATGGCCGCGACGCTGCTCGCGGTCGGGTTGCTGGCCTTCGAAGTGGCCGACGCCGCGCCGGCTGCCCGCCCGGCGCCAACGCGGGGGGAGTGGGTCGGCAGCTGGGCCGCGGCCCCGGGAAGCTCAGCCACCGCGCCGGCTAATTCGATTCGCAACGTGGTGCACCTGTCGGTCGGCGGGACCGCGGTCCGGGTACACCTCTCCAATACGTTCGGCACCGCCCCGCTGCACCTGGACGACGCGAGCGTCGCCGTAGCCACCGGGCCGAACACGGCCGAGGCGTTGACCGGCACCGTGCGTCCGTTGACGTTCCACTCTGCCCGGACCACCACGATCCCGACCGGCGGGCAGGTGGTGAGCGACCCGGTACCGCTGCCGGTACGGCCGGGCGCGACGCTGCTGGTCAGCACGTACACGGCCGGAATGCCGTCGTTGACCTACCATTCGGACGCCGAGCAGATCAGCTACCTGGCCCCGTACGGCGACCACACCGGCGACGAGTCGGGCATCGCGTACGCCGGGACGGTCCGGCATTGGTTCCTGGTCAGCGGAATCGACGTACGCGAGGTTCATTCCGCTGGCTCGGTTGTCGCATTCGGCGACTCGATCACCGACGGGTACCGCTCCGGCTTCGGTGCGAACCGGCGCTGGCCGGACGATCTGGCCCGCCGCCTGACAACCCGGCGGGTCGGCGTGCTCAACGCCGGTATCAGCGGCAACCGGCTGCTGCGCGATGGCGACTCTGGATCGGGGCAACGGGCCCTGGCCCGGTTCGATCGGGACGTGCTTAGCCGGACCGACGTTCGGACCGTAATCCTGCTCGAGGGCGTGAATGACATCGGGCTGCGGCCGCGTCAGGCGGACCCGGTCCGGATCGAGGCCGCGCTGCGCCGGCTCGCGGCCGAGGCGCGGGCGCACGGGTTACGGGTGGTTGGCGGGACACTAACCCCGTTCGGCGGCTCCACATACGACACGCCGCGGCTGGAGGCGGTACGGACGGCGGTCAACCGCTGGATCCGCGCCACCACAGCCTTTGACGCCGTAGTCGATTTCGACGCGGCGATCCGCGACCCGGCCCATCCACGGCGGATGCGATTGCGGTACGACTCGGGCGACCACCTCCATCCCAGCGCGGCCGGCTACCAGGCGATGAGCGATGCCGTGGGGTGGCGGAAACTCACTGGATAACCGGTTCCCGGATGCGGCACGGTGAGGCAATGCCCTCGCTGCTGGTCAACTTTGTTTACGCCCACCCGGTCGGGCACGCCATTGAAGCGCTGCACGCCTGCTCGGGTTATCACCACGCCGACCCGGATGTACGGATCGGGCTGGCGCTGAGCAGCGCGATGCCGATCGAACTGGCCCGGCTCTGCCCGTATATCGATGCGATCTACCCGATCGACATTGACCTGTTCGATCCGGAATTCGACGCTCGTGCGGCGCTCGGGCACGTGCCCTCGGACTGGGACTGGGTGGTGGGCGATGGCCGGCTGGCCCAGCCGGCGCAGCAGGCGTATTTCCCGGGGCTGGCCCGCTATTACGACACGGCGCGGGAGTATTTCGGCGCGGCCCGGCATATCGGTTACGCCGGAGCGGAGCCGCCGGCCTACCGGCGCGGGGTGCGTTTCCGGCTGCCGCTGCCGGGGGCGGAACGGGCGGCCGCCGCGCGGTTACTCGGTCCGGGTCGGCCCCGGATCGCGGTGTTGCCCGGCGGGAGTTCGGACCGGTCGGCCTATCCGTCGGTGGCGTCGTGGGAGTTGGTGCTGCGGCGGCTGCATGCCGCGATGGGCGAGGCAACGTTCGTGCTCACCGGGAAATTGGCGGCGGACGGCCGTACGACCACGGCGTTCGGACCGGCCGAGTACGACCGGTTGAGTGAGTGTGTGCCGCGTACGGTGCGGGCGCTGGATCTGCCGATCGTGCGGCAGTTGGCGGTGGTGGCCGAATGCGACGTGTTTATCAGCCCGCATTCCGGTTTCGGGATGGCCGCGTTGGCGGTCGGTACGCCCTGGCTGTCGATTGCCGGAAACAAATGGCAGGAATTCTATTTCAACGGAACCCCATTCTATTCGGTGTTGCCGGATCGGAGCCGTTTCCCCTGCTACAGCGGGATGTCCGAGGATCCACCGTTGATCCAGGACGACGGACCCCGTTCGCCGAGCATGAGCGGCGACCGAATTCGCGCCGATATCGATGAAATCGTGGACGCGGCGGTCGGATTAATCGAGCGGCGCTGGGATTACGACACCGCGCTGAAACAACACGCGCGGAAAATGCTGGCCTTTTACGACGGCGATCGGGACAAATTGTGGAGCATCGACGACGTACTGCGGTCCGCAATTCCGGTTTAAGCACGTACGGCGGCCGGGTGGCTACGCGGTGTGCTGCGTTTCCGGCCACCATCCGCAACCCGGCTCACGGCGCCGACTAGGCTGGATGACATGCCAGAGGACTCTCGCATCGACGAACTCGTCGCGGCGTTGCCGAAGACCGAGCTGCACGTGCACCTGGAAGGCTCAATGCCGCCAGAATTGTTGCTCAAGCTCGGTCAGAAACATGGGTTGGCGAATCTGCCGCAGTCGCCAGACGAGGTGGCGAACTGGTATGAGTTCCGGGACTTCCAGCATTTCATCGATGTTTATCTGCAGGCCGTAAGCGCGTTGCGGGACGAGGAAGACTTCGCCGCGCTGGTCAGCTCGGTGGCGGCCAAGTTGGCGGCGCAAAATGTGCGGTACGCCGAGTTCACGTTCACCCCGACCCTGCACACCGATCGGGGCGTGCCGGCTGAGGTGGTGTTCGGCGGTGTGGAGGCCGGCCGGATCGAGGCGGAACGGCAGCACGGCATCGTGTTGCGCTGGCTGCCCGACTTTCCCGGGCATTACGGGGCCGAGGTGGGGGAGCGCACCTTGGATCTGCTGGACGCCGCCGCGTTGGAGAGCGTGATCGGTTTCAACGTCGGCGGGATCGAGGTGGACCGTGAGCAGTTCGGGCCGGTGTTCGAGCGGGCCCGCGGCGCCGGGCTGCACAGCGTGCCGCACGCAGGCGAGACCGAGGGCCCGGAGCAGGTCTGGTCGGCTATCCGCACGCTTGGCGCGGAGCGGATCGGCCACGGCATCGGCTCGATGACCGATCCGGAGTTGGTGGCGTACCTGCGGGACAACCAGCTGCCGGTCGACGTATGCCCGACCTCCAACCTGCGGACCCGGATCGTGGGCGAGCTGACCGAGCATCCGCTGCCGCAGATGCTGGAGTCGGGGCTTTTGGTGACGCTCAATTCCGACGACCCGCCGATGTTCGGCACCGACCTGACCCACGAATACGAGGCGGCGCACCGGCTCGGCCTCGATGGCGACACACTGGCGCAATTGGCCCGTAATGGCGTGCAGGCGTCCTTTCTCGACAATGCCGCCAAGGCCCGGCTCACCAACGAAATCGACGCCGCGCTGGCCGATTGGCGCAATAGCTGACTCGTGGTGGGGGCCGCCATCATGAGAGGCGGATCGGCCGGCCACGACTCGTCAGCCGAGGTCGATGCCGGGGTAGAGCGGATGTGCTGCCAGCATTTCCTCCGTGGCGGCTCGGGTTCGTTCCGCGACGTCTTCCGGTAGGACGTATTTCGCCTTTGCGCCGACCTTCGCCGGGGTCGCTGCGGTCAATACGTCCACGATCAGTTGGGCGGTGCGGTCGAATTCAGCCGTGCCGAAGCCACGCGTCGTCAACGCCGGGGTGCCCAGCCGGACTCCGGAGGTGTACCAGGCTCCGTTCGGGTCAGCTGGAATGGCGTTGCGGTTGGTGACGATGCCGGCGTCGACGAGTGCCGATTCGGCCTGTCGTCCGGTGAGTCCGAAGGTCTGTGCATCCAGCAATACCAGGTGGTTGTCGGTGCCGCCGGTGACCAGCCGCGCGCCGCGTCGGATTAGTCCCTCGGCCAGGGCCACCGCGTTGTCGGCTACCGCCCGGGCGTAGTCCGCGAACTCCGGTCGGCGGGCCTCGGCGAGGGCGACCGCCTTGGCCGCCATGACGTGCGGCAGCGGTCCGCCGAGCACCATCGGGCAGCCCCGGTCGACCGCGTCGGCGAATTCCGGCTGCGCCAGCACCATTCCGCCGCGCGGCCCACGCAGCGACTTGTGCGTCGTGCTGGTGACGAGATGGGCGTGCGGTACCGGGTCATAGTCACCGGTGAAAACCTTGCCGGCCACCAGGCCCGCGAAATGCGCCATATCAACAATAAGCGTGGCTCCCACCTCGTCGGCGATGTCCCGCATGATCGCGAAATTGACCCGGCGGGGGTACGCGGAATATCCGGCCATGAGAATAAGCGGCCGGAATTCCCGAGCCTGTTTACGCAGCGCGTCATAATCCAGCAACTGGGTCGCCGGATCGGTGCCATACGAGGCCTGCTCGAACATTTTCCCGGAAATGTTGTGCCGGAATCCGTGGGTGAGGTGCCCGCCGGCATCCAACGCCATGCCCAGCATCCGCTGGTTGCCCATCCGGTGCCGCAGCGCCGTCCAATCCGCCTCGGACAGGTCGCCGACCTGCCGGGCTCCGGCCTCGGCCAGCGCCGGCGTCTCCAGCCGGTGTGCCAGCACCACCCAGAACGCCACCAAGTTGGCGTCGATCCCCGAATGCGGCTGCACATAGGCGTGGCTGGCACCGAACAATTCGCGGGCGTGCTTCGCCGCGAGCGTCTCGACCGTATCGACGTTTTGACAGCCGGCGTAGAACCGGTGCCCGATGGTGCCTTCCGCGTACTTGTCGGAGAACCAGTTGCCCATGGTGAGCAACACGGCGGGGCTGGCGTAATTCTCGCTGGCGATCAGTTTCAGTGACGACCGCTGGTCGGCGAGCTCCTGGCCAATGGCCGCCGCGATGGCCGGCTCCACATCGGCGATGACCCGCAACGACTCGCGATAGGCGACGGACGCGGTTTCATTCATGGCTGCTCCCGGATGCTCAATGACTCCATGGCTCAGCCCAGGCGCGCGGCTCGGATCCAGCAGACCGCTCCCCAGTGGTGCCCCACCTTGACGCGCCAGTCACGGCCCGACCACCACCCTATGTCACCGAACATCTGCGGGTCGTCGGGAGTGAGCGTCACCAGAAGCCGGCTCCAGAACGCGGCCCTGACCGCTTGGCGCAACAACCGACTGATTCGTCAGGTGGGCAGACGCCGATGCGGGATATCGGCCCCTCAGCTGTGTCGCTCCGCAAGCTGCTTGGCCTGCGCACTGAATACGGGGACCGTGACGCTCAGCGTCGCGTAGAACTCGGTCATGGTCAGGTTTGGCCGTGTGTACGCCGCTCGCTGCTCGGTCAGGCAACTCAGCGTACGTACGGGATCGAGGTCCAGTTGATCTCGCAGAAACTCGTCCGGATGCAGCGCCTCGATGGCATACGGTGCCAGGGATTCGGGCGGGAAATCTTTGAGATTGGCGGTCACGATGACGGCTGCACCGGCCCGCACCGCCGCGGCGAGAATGTGACGATCCTTGCGATCGTTGGTCATCGCCGGGATCAAATCCTCGTAGCCCGCCACGCAGGCCAGCGGAAACGCACGCTGCATCTGTTGTACGCGGCGCTGGGCCTGATGCGGCGTCCGGTTGAACGACTCGACGAGATTTCGTTCGACCTCGCCGAGGATCTGCGCTGACCACAATGGCCGGTACAGCTCGGCCTCGGCCAGCCGCAGCAGCAGATCACAGAGCTGGTACGGAAGCAGGACGCAAGAATCGAGCAATGCGGGGAAGGCCATCGTGCGATGGCTCAGCGGTCATTCGGAAAGGCGTTTACCTGGCTATAAGAGTCGTCCTCGGCGGCCTCGCCCGTCATTGCATCGAGCGTCTCGCGCCGGGCCCGGTGGGTGCGGCCTTGATACTCGATTAGGTCGGCGAGCAGAATCCGCCGGTGCCGGCCTGGTTTCGTAAAGGGGATCTCGCCGGCCTCGAGCAGCCGCACCAGCGTCGGCCGGGATATACCGAGCAGGTCGGCCGCTTCCTGCGTGGTCAGGATCGTGTCATGTGGGGCGATCGTGATCGCCTGGCCTTGCGCCATCGCGTACACCACCTCCTGCAATGCCCGATATACCTCGCTGGGCAGGACGATCTCGGCGCCGTCCGGGCCGACGAGACTGGCCCGGTCGAGCCGATGCAAGACCGCCGCGATGCCCGACAGGGACGACGTTTCATCGGACGGCGGCAGGACGGTGTGCTCCAGGACAGCAGACATACCCACATCGTAATCGAAAAAATCGAACACGCCAGGCTCCCCGGCTCAGGTCGTAAAAACTGATTTGTCGGACGGGTTTCGCCCATACGATCTGGCCATGGCGATCATTCCTGACACCAAGAACTGGACCTGGGTCACCGAACGCAGCTGCCCCGAATGCGGTTTCGATCCACATCGGATTCAACGCGAGCAGGTTGCCTCCCACCTGACCGACAACGCGCGGACGTGGGCCGGGTTGCTGGCCGAACGCGATGATGCGCGGGAACGGCCGCGGCCGGATGTCTGGTCGGCGCTGGAGTACGGCTGCCACGTGCGCGACGTCTACCGGCTCTTCGCCGAACGGCTGGATTTGATGCTGACACAGGACGCGCCGCGGTTCTCGAATTGGGACCAGGACGAGACGGCGATCGCCGATCGCTACGACGAACAGGACCCGCGGACCGTAGGACCCGAATTGTCGGCCGCCGCGAATACCTTGGCGACCGGATTCAGCCGCGTGTCCGGCGATCAGTGGGCCCGGACCGGCAGCCGTAGCGACGGGGCGCATTTCACGATCGAGTCGTTTTCGCGATATCTGCTTCACGATGTGGTCCACCACCTGTACGACGTCACCGGGAAATCGGCGGCGGGGCTCGGCCAGCCGACCGATCGGTAGGCTGCGCAAATGACGCTCACGGCGGACCTGCTCATCAACCTATGGCAACCAGCTCACGTTGACCTTTCACCCGACGGCCGCCGGATCGCGTGGTCGGCGGCCCCGCTCGGGTACGAGGGGGAGCACCCGGAGAGCGCGGTATTCGTCGCCGCGACCGACGGCAGCGGGCAGCCGCGCCAGTGGACGTACGGAAACGAAGACCGGGCCCCTGCGTTCTCGCCTGACGGGCGCAGCCTGGCATTTCTGTCCGACCGCGCCGAACGCGGCGAGGCCGGGTTGTACGTCGCTCCGCTGGGCGGCGGCGAGGCGGCCGCGCTGGTGGTCGGCCCGGCTGCCGTCGAGTCGTTCCGCTGGTCGCCCGACGGCAGCCACATCGCCTACGTGCAGGCGGATCGCAAACCCGACCCCGACGATCGGGACGATGCCGACGTCCGGGGTGAGGACTGGTTCTTCGCCCGGCTCAAGGTCGTCACCGTGGCCACCGGCGAGATCCGGACCGTGCTGGCCGGTGAGCGGCATGTGCGCGAGGTGGCCTGGTCGCCGGACGGTACGCGGCTCGCCGCGCAGGTCGCCCCGACGACCGAGCTGGATTCCCTGGCCCAGGCCGAATTCGTGGTCGTGGCGGCGAATGGCGGCGAGCCGCGAACGGTGTGCGCCGCGCCCTGGGCCGGCTCGCTGTTGTTCGTCGCTGATCGTTTGGTCTTCGCTACGCCGCACGGCGGTGCCGCGGTCGGTGGCAGCACGATCCATTCGGTCGACGTGAATGGCCGTGCGCCGGTCGTCATTGGGCCGAGCGTCCAGGACGACTACTGCGCTGTATCGGTTGCGGCCGTTCCGGGCGAGGCGCGCGTCCTGGTCGGGATCAACGACGGCCTGGCCAGCCGGGTCGAATTACGTGATCCCGTCACCGGCGCGGCCAGTGTGGTGTACGAGAGTCCGGGCGATTTCGCCGACCTGGCCGCTGTACAGACCGATCAAGGCTTGATCATCGGCTGCGTCGAGTCCACTCCGGACCGAGTGGTGGAGGTGGTGGCCGGCCCGCCCGATCGGCTGCAGATCGTCAGCCGGCACGGCGACTCGGTGGCCGATATCCGATGGGGGACGGTCGAGGATTTCTTCTGGAAATCCGACGAACTGGCGTTGGACGGCATTCTGATCCGCCCGCCGGACGCAGGTCCGGGTCCACTCCCGACGGTGGTAATTCCGCACGGCGGACCCTACGGGCGTTCCGGCCGCAGCCTGCATGCGCGGACGTTGGACTGGGGGCAGTGGCTGGCCACCGCCGGATACGCCGTGCTGATGCCGAACTATCGCGGCGGCGTCGGACATGGTGAACGGTTCGCGGCCATGGCGCGTGGTGGCGTGGGAGGCGGCGAACTCGACGATGTGCTGTCGGCCGCCGACGCGGCGGTGGAACGCGGTATCGCCGACCCGGCCCGGCTCGCGATCGCCGGCTGGAGCCAGGGCGGCTTCCTGACTGCCTTGGCGGTAACACAGACCGACCGGTTCGCGGCCGGGATCATGGGCGCCGGCGTAAGCGACTGGCGCGGCATGGTGCTGCAGGGCGACATTCCGACGATGGAGGCCGGGTTGGTCGAAGGCCTGCCCTGGGACGGTCCGGGTCCGCACCCCGCCGACAACGCCTCGCCGGTGTCGTTCGCGAACGCCGTCACCACTCCGCTGCTGATCCTGCATGGGCAGAACGACGCCCGGGTTCCGTTCAGCCAGGGCAGCGGTTTCGAGCGGGCGCTCCGGGACGGCCCGGCCGAGGTGCGGATGGTCAGCTATCCGCGCGAAGGTCATGGCATTAGAGAAGCGGCGCACCTGCGCCAGTTGCTAACCGAGGTCCGCGGCTGGCTGGATCGCTGGCTCGCCCCGGACAGGAAACGCCGCCCGGTCACCACAAAGCCGCGGCGGGAGACGTTGAGCTGGTCGGACTTCGGGCGGGCCAGCCGCGAATTGGCCGAACAGATCGCGGCCAGCGGCTATCAGCCCGACCTGATCCTCTCGATCGCGCGTGGCGGCCTGTTCACCGCCGGCGCGCTCGGCTATGCCCTGAACGTCAAGAACCTGCACGTGATGAACGTGGAGTTCTACACCGGAGTCGACCAGCGGCTCGACATGCCGGTGATGCTGCCGCCGGTGCCGAACGTGGTGGATCTGGCCGGGGCCAAGGTCCTGGTCGCCGACGACGTGGCCGACACCGGGGCGACGTTGAAGCTGGTGCGGGATTTCTGTCGCGACGAGGTGGCCGAAGTCCGCTGCGCCGTCATTTATCAGAAGCCGCATTCGTCGGTCAGCTGCGAATACGTCTGGCGGGAAACCGACCGCTGGATTGATTTCCCGTGGTCGACACTCGAGCCGGTGGTCGACTGAATTACGCCTTCAAATAGGCGAGTACGGCCAGAACGCGGCGGTTGTCGTCTTCTGAGGGCGGCAACCCGAGCTTGGCGAAAATGTTGTTCGTGTGTTTGCTGACCGCCTTTTCGGTGATGAACAGCCGGCCCGCGATCGCGGCGTTGGTACGGCCTTCGGCCATGAGCGAGAGCACTTCCTGCTCGCGCGGGGTGAGTCCGCGCAGCGGTTCGTCGCGCGAATGGCTGGACAGTAGTTGCGAAATCACGTCCGGGTCCATGGCCGTGCCGCCGGAGGCGACCCGGTTCACCGCGTCGATGAACTGCGCGACGTTGGAGACCCGGTCCTTGAGCAGATAGCCGACGCCGCCGGCGTTGTCCGAAAGCAGCTCGCGCGCGTACAGCTGCTCGACGTACTGCGACAGCACCAGAACCGGGAGGCCGGGCACCTGCTGCCGGGCCTCGATCGCGGCCCGTAGACCCTCATCGGTGAAGCTGGGCGGCAGCCGTACATCCACCACCGCGACCTCGGGCTTGTGCTTGACCAACGCCCGCAGCAGCGACGGGCCGTTGTCGACCGCCTCCACGACCTCGAAGTCGTGCGCCTCCAGAATTCGGATCAGCCCGTCTCGGAGGAGGGCGAGATCTTCGGCGATGACAACTCGCACGGCAGCTCCATAACGAGAACGGTCGGTCCGCCAACCGGACTGTTGACGACCAGGGTCCCGTCAAATGCTGCCAGGCGCCGTTCGATTCCGCGTAACCCGGTGCCCCCACCGGCGTCCGCGCCGCCGTGTCCGTCGTCCCCGACCAGCATCGAGAGCCGGCCGGGCTGGTACTCCAGGCGTATCCAGAGCTTGGTTGCCTGGGCGTGCTTGATGACGTTGGTGATGCTCTCGGCCACTACGAAATAGGCCGCCGATTCGACCGGTGCGGGCAGCCGGCCGGGAATGTCGATCTCCACGTCGCTGGGCAACGGGCTGGCCAACGCCAGCGCGCGGACCGCACCGTCCAGGCCCCGGTCGGCCAGGATCGGCGGGTGGATACCGCGGACCAGGTCGCGCAGCTCGGACAGCGCGAGCGTGGTCGCGGTCCGGGCCTCGGCCAGCAGCTCCTTGGCCGCGGCCGGGTCGCGGTCGACCACGTCGTCGGCCAGTCCCAGGCTCATACCCAACGCGACCAGTCGGGCCTGGGCGCCGTCGTGCAGGTCGCGTTCGATCCGGCGTAGCTCGGCCGCCTGCGTGTCCACGGTCTCGGCCCGCGATTCGGCTAGCTGGGTGACCCGCTGCTTGAGCAGCGACCGTTCCGTCGGGGCCAGCAGCGACCGGGTGACCCGGGCGTAGGCACGCATCAGGGCCGGGGCGAGCTTCCACCAGACGAATGCGAGCAGAATGCCGATCGGCACCGTGTAGAACGCCTCGAACTGTGTATCGATCGTGAACAGGCCGTACTGCTCCTTGAAAACGCCCTTTGGGCTGACACCCCACACCAGTGGGAACGCCAGGTACCACAGCACGCCGATAAAAAACGTGACGACCAAACAGAAAATCGTCAAACCCAGCGTGCCATTCACGAACAGCCAGAGCAGGTCTCGCCACGTCGCCGGGTCCTTCAACCTCCCGCGCAGTCGCGCCAATCGGGTCGGGGCCGCATCGACCAGATACGGCTCGGGGATCGGGGCGCCGAGCAGCTTGCCGGCCCAGCGTCGATGCCAATTGGTGAACCTGCGCACCACACTGGTCACCCCGATGAAGATCGGGACGAAGAGGCCGATCCACAGCAGCGCGGTCATATAAACCTGCACGGTGAAGAGCACCAGGCTCTGCGCCGCAACGAAGATGAAGAGAAATGCCCACCCGAGCAGCGCGAAACGCCCCGGGGGTCTCGTCTTCGCAGCGCTCATGGTGTCCTCTCCTCGTGGTCGGTGACCCCCAGTCTGCCCGGCCGGCACGGTTCCTTCAGTGGGCCCAGAACGCGACCAGAGGTGGAGTTTTCACCACCGCGCATTGGGGCTGTGCGACCCGTGCCCGCGCGGCCTGTGGCGGCCAGGCTTGATCGCATCCGATGATCACTTGCGCCCCAAGGAGAACAGTACCGTGAAAATACGATCAGCGACGGTACGCGTCGCGCGTTGGAGCGCGACCCACCCGTGGCGGGCAATCGCCCTGTGGGTCGTGTTTGTGGCCGTCTGCTCATTCCTCGGGCAGGTGACAAAGGCAAAAGAGGCTACCCAGATCGACATGGGGGTCGGCCAGTCCGGCCAGGCCACCAAGATGATTCATGATGCGGGTCTGGACGACCCGGCCACCGAGAACGTTCTGGTCACTTCCCGGTCGGGCTCGTTCAATCAGGCCGAGGCGCAGGCCGTAGCCGCGGACATCACGGCGAAGATGCAGGCGCTGAAGCAGGTGTCCACTGTAGATAAGCCGATTACGGCGCCGAACGGGAAAGCGTTGCTCGTTCCCATCACGATGCGCGGCGACCCGGAAAAGGCCGGCGATCATGTGAAGCCGCTGCTGTCGGTCACCTCGCAGGTGGCAAAGGCGCATCCGCAAATGCGGGTCGAGGAGGTCGGCGACGGCTCCATCGACAAGGGCATCAACGACCAGCTGAGCAAGGATTTCGGTAAGGCCGAAAAGCTGAGTGTGCCGGCGACGCTGATCATTCTGCTGGTCGCGTTCGGTGCGATCGTGGCGGCCGGCGTGCCGGTGCTGCTGGCCCTGTCGGCCGTGGTCGCGGCGATGGGACTGTCCACACTGGCCACCGCGCTGGTGCCGAGCAACGGATCGGTCAACGAGGTCATTCTGTTGATGGGAATGGCGGTCGGTGTTGACTATTCACTGTTCTATTTAAAACGCGAACGGGAAGAACGGGCCCGGAACAAGGGCCGCATCGACGCGATCGAAATCGCGGCGGCTACGTCGGGTCACTCGATCATCGTCTCGGCGATGGCGGTCATCGTCTCGATGGCCGGGCTGTACCTGGCCCAGGACGCGATCTTCTCTTCGATCGCGACCGGTGGCGTCATCGTGGTCGCGGTCGCGATGCTCGGTTCGGTGACCGTGTTGCCGGCGCTGCTGGCGAAACTGGGTCGAGCCGTGGACCGGCCACGCGTTCCGTTCCTGTGGCGGCTGACCGTCGCCCGGCCCGGTGGCCCGCGGTTGTGGCCGGCGCTGCTGCGCCCGGCGTTGCGGCACCCTGGCCGTACGTTGGTGATCTCGGTGCTCGCGCTGCTGGCGATCGCGGCGCCGGCGCTGGGGATGACGTTGCGCGATTCGAGCGCCGAATCGTTGCCGAAGTCGATCCCTTCGGTTGCCACGTACGACCGCATGGTGAAGCTGTTCCCGAGCAAGGGTTCTACGTACGAGGTCGCGGTGTCCGGCGATGCGCAGAAGGTCGCGGCGGCGCTGCCGGAGTTGCGGTCGGAATTGGCGGCCAGCCCGCTGTATGCGCACGATGAGCCTCCCGCGGTGAAGACCGCTGGTGGGGTGACCGTCGTATCGGTCGCCACTGCGCATGACGCGAATTCGAAACCGGCGATCCAGGGCCTGACCGAATTGCGGACCACGATTCTGCCGCACACGTTCGGATCGATATCCGGGACGAAGTTCGCGGTCGGCGGCGACGTGGCCGAAAGCCAGGATTATGCGGCGCACCAGAACCACAAGCTGCCATTGGTGATCGGTTTTGTGTTGGCGTTGACATTCCTGATGATGGCGTTCACGTTCCGGTCGATTGTCGTGGCGCTGACTGCGATCGGAGTCAACCTGCTGTCGGCGGCGGCCGCATTCGGTGTCCTGGTCGGGGTTTTCCAGCACAGCTGGTCCGAGAAGCTGCTGAAGTTCGATTCGACCGGCTCGGTTGTCTCGTGGATTCCGCTGTTCCTGTTCGCTGTCCTGTTCGGACTGTCGATGGATTACCACGTATTCGTGGTGAGCCGGATCCGTGAAGGTGTCCAAGCTGGACTGTCCACAAAGGAAGCGGTCGAGCGCGGCATCACCCGGTCGGCCGGCGTAGTGACCAGCGCGGCGATCATCATGGTGTCGGTGTTCTCGATCTTCGCCACGCTGTCGATGATCGAGATGAAGGAACTCGGTATCGGTTTGGCGGCGGCGGTACTGATCGACGCTCTGGTGGTACGGATCGTGGTGCTGCCCTCGTTGATGGTGCTGCTGGGCCGGGCCAACTGGTGGCCGTCCCGGCTGGGCCGGATCAAGGGCACGGCCGAGGTCAGCGGCCGTCACACTCTCGAACCGGTCGGCTGAACAATTCACTCACTACGGTGCCCATTCCCTGTCAGCAGGGAATGGGCACCTTGACGTTGTCTGCCCATCACCGTCGTTTGGGCCGCTCCCGGACAATGCCAGCCACCGCCGCGGATACGGCTCGCTGTACGGCGTCGGGTTCGGGCGGATCGCCTTTACGGTCGGCGAAAAGCAGATGACCGGTCCCGATGAGCATCGGAGCGAGCGTGGCGACGTCGGCATCGGGCGCGATCCGGCCCAATTCCTGCTCGGCGGCCAGGTATTCGGCGACCATGCCCGCTGCCTCGGTCAACATCGGCACACCGGTCGGGGTGGTCTGACGCAACCGGGCCCGCAGTGCGTCCCGCGAGGTGACCAGACCGACCATCGCCACCGCCACCGATCCGAACAGCTCGCTCAACGCGTCGGTGAGGTTGCCGGCGACGGTGCCGGTTCCGGCGGATTCCCGTAGCGCGGTCGACTGCGTCTCCAACCGCGCGATCCGGTCCAGGACCAGCTCGGCGAGAAAGGCGTCAAAATCGCTGAAATGCTTATGCAGCACGCCTTTCGCGACGCCGGCCTCGGTGGTGACGGCCCGGCTGGTCAGCGCGTTCGGCCCATCCCGCAGCAGTACGCGTTCGGCGGCGTCGAACAACTGCTCGCGCACGTCCCGTATCGCCGTCCCGGTCGGCACCGAATGCCTCGCTTCCTCGCTGAGCGAACATCATTGTTGAGTGGGCGAGTGCCCATTACGGTGGGCACATGCCCACTCTACCGTCGCAGTCGCGCCCACCCGTCAACCAACCCCACCAGCACCGGCAGATGGCGGAGTCGTTCGGCGTGGATCCCGAACGGTACGACCGGACCCGGCCCAGCTACCCCGAGGCAATGATCGACCGGATTGTGGCCGCAAGCCCGGGACGTGAATTCCTCAACGTCGGCTGCGGGACCGGAATCGAGGCCCGGCAGTTCCAGGCGGCCGGGTGCACCGTGTTGGGCGTTGAACCGGATGCGCGGATGGCCGAATTCGCCCAGCGTTCCGGGGTTGCGGTCAAGATCTCGACCATTGAAGACTGGGAGCCGGCCGGCCGGGAATTCGACGCGGTCATCGCTGGAACGGCCTGGCACTGGGTGGATCCGGTGGCAGGCGCGGAAAAGGCGGCGCGCGTGCTGCGTCCCGGCGGACGGCTGGCAGCTTTCTGGCATGTGTTCCAGTTGCCGCCGGAATTAGCGGAACGCTTCGGCGCTATTTACGCGCGGGTCGTTCCCGACTCGCCGATTAATGTCGGGATCCGGCAAAACGCGGTGCAGCTTTACCAGGCAATTCTCGACAAAGCCGCGGACGGAATGCGCGCGTCCGGCAGCTTCGGCGAGCCGGAGCGGTGGCAGTACGACTGGGAACGGTCGTACACCCGCGACGAATGGCTGGACCTGATGCCGACGCACGGCGGCATGACCAGCCTGTCGGCCGAGCAACGTGCCGAAATACTGGTCGGCGTTGGTGACGCGATCGACGCCATCGGTGGCAGTTTTACGTTGCCATACGCCACCCTGGTGATCACTGCCGAGCGCACCGCCTGAGTCGCTTGTTGGCCTATCCCGCCGCCTCCGACCATGATGGTCCATCGGCTCGGCTGTGTTGAGCGGGACGCCTCGGCATGATCGTGAGGGATTTCGTACGCATATCGTTGACAAAAGTCATCACGATCGTGCCATAAGGCAGCAGGCTAAGGACATCCGTCGATGCCGCTGGGAGGGACTCGCGTGAGCGCTACGGTCATCGATGCTCTGATCGCTGCTGGCCTCGGGCTGCGTCGAGGGATCGTGCAGGTGCACGACAGCCGGCTTGACTGGAACCATGCTTACGCGCTGATCGAGCCGATTCTGTCCCGCGCCACAGGAGATCTGGCCGTGGACGTGCAGCATGTCGGATCCACAGCAATTGCCGGATTGCGCGCAAAGCCGATTCTCGATGTCGCTGTCGGCGTATCGACATCGCTCGACGCGTGCCCGCCGCAGCTTGTGGAAGCGCTGGTGCGGATCGGTTTCGTCGACCTAGGGTCAGGAGATGGCAGCGTAGGGCGGCTATTGGTCTGGGAGGTTGAGCCCGAGGTCCGAGCCGTGCATCTTCATATCGTCCGGCACGGTAGCGACCATTGGCGTCATTACGTTGATTTCCGCGATGCGTTACGAGTGGATGCCTCGCTGCGTCGGAGGTACGCGACGTTGAAATGCGAGCTTGCGGCTCGGCACCGCGACGACCGGTTGGCCTAC
>JBEDUI010000246.1:0-12116 GCA_040414495.1 Mycobacteriales bacterium | reverse complement strand
GCGGTGGACTGGGATGGCGCGCCGCTCACTCCGGAGCAGGTCGGTCCCGGGCATTTGCCGGCCGAGGCCGAGCCGTATTTCGAGCAGGTCGCGGCTCGTCGTTATCCGTTCCACCATCGGATTCCGGCCCGGGATCACCTGGCGAATATGGCGATCCAGTCCGGGACTCGGCAGTTGGGTCCGGCCCGTGAGGCGGAGTTGCTGAGTCGGGTCGGCCGACGGCTCGAGTCGCTCGGCTGGCCGGATTTGACCATCAATTTCGTCGGCCAGCTGGTCATCGCCAAACTGCGCCCGTGACGCTGTTCGGCAGCATGACACCGGCGAGTTTGTCGCCGGTGCCGATTGCGCGGCGGGCCGTACGGTTGCCGTACGGGCTGAGCTGGTCCGACCTGGCCCGCTGCCTGCCGGAATTCGATTCCGGGCCGGGAGCCCAGGCCTGGCTGTCGTACGCCAAGCAGGGCCTGCATGGCGGGTCCAATTCGCAGATTCTGACGTTCTCGTACAACGGCGTCGACGGCCGGCCCCGTAACCGCACCCTTTTCCTCAAACGGATCGAGGATCGGTCCCGTTGGGAGTCAGCCAAATACGAATTCCTGGCCAACCGTGGTTTTCCCGCTCCCCGGCTGCTCCTGACCCTGCATCGTGACGGCGCCGAAATACTGGTCATCGAATTCCTCGCCACCATCGGAATCGAACCGCATCAGGCCGGCGAATTGTTGCGTTTGCTCGCCGGGCTCAATGCAATCGGTGATGTGCCAGCCGACGTATTCGCGCTGCGCGCGGGATTGCCCGGCGACGTGTTCGACGCTCGGGTACGGGCCGCCTTGACGGCCTTCACCGGCGACGGGACCGATTATTTCGCCACGTACAAACGCCTCGAACCAAAAGCCGCGCAGCTGCCGTTTGCTCTGAATCACGGCGAATTTCGGGTTCCAACAGATCGGCCGGGCGGGGTCAGGACCGCTGGTTATGTTCGACCTGGACACAATGGGCCGGCGTCCGAGGTTCACCGATGTCGCCACGATCCTCACCGGTCTGGCCGACCTTACCGGTCAGGGCGAACGCGCGTTGTTCGGCCGCTATCTGGCCGAATTAACTCAGCTGACCGGCCATCGACTCGACGAAACCGAGGCCTGGCGGGAGTTGCGACTGACGCGGGCCGTACGGACGTTCCAAGCGCTGCCGTGGCTGGCTACGTTGGCCGACGTTCGCGCACACCAGGCTGCGGTGATGCGTCAGCTTGACGATGATCTGGCTGCTTGCTCGTCTTTTCAGCGGGCGGCCTCTGACCCGGACCCATGAGCCAGGCGACAATCAGACCGATCACGGCGATCACGAGCAGACATGTCGCCGCCGCCGCGAACGGGTGACCGCCCGGGAACGAGGCCGCCACCAAGATCGAGCCGGCCAGAGCCGTACCCAGCGAAGATCCCAGGTTGGAAACGCTACGCGACAGACCGGAAATGTCGCCCTGATCGGAATCGGGGAAGCTGGACTGCACGACATTCACCGACGCGGTGAGCATGATTCCGACACCCAGGCCCATCAGCAACAGGCCGGGAATGAACGTCCAGATACCCGAATGCTCCCGTACCAGGGCCAGCAACAACACCATTCCGATGGTGGTCAGCACGAATCCGACGCGGACCAGCCACGGTTGCGAATGCCGGCGGGCCATCCGTCCCGCTGCGGCCGACGAGACCAGAATGCCGATCGTGGCCGGCGTCAGCATCAACCCGGTCTCGATCGCACTGTAGCCGCGGACCTCCTGCAAAAACACGGAGGTGATGAAGAACGAACCCTGCATGATGAGCCACTGAATCGTCTGGGTCGCCAATCCGAGATCGGCCAGCTTGTTGTGGAACAGCCGTAACGGCAACAATGGATCTCGATGCGCGCGCTCCCGGGCCCGGATATGTAAAAAGAACCACAGCAGGATCAACGCGCCTATTCCGACGAACAGCCATACCGGCGAGATACTTCCTTTCGGGATGACGACCGTGCCGGCGACCTTGAAGTCCTTACGCGACGCCAGCCACCCGTACGTGCCGGACTGCAGAATGCCGAACACGACAAAGAACAGGCCCGCGGCCGACAGAATCGCGCCCTCCAGGTCGAATTGCGGCCGCCGCCCGGTCCGCGGCGGATCGGTGATCTTGCGGGCCAGCAGCAGAATCCACGCCACGACCAGTACCTGCAGGCCAAACGACGCCCGCCAACTGATCGCGGTGGTGATCAGGCCTCCAATCAACGGCCCGGCGGCCGCGCCAAGCCCGCCCGCGCCGCTCACGACACCGAAATACTTGGCGCGGGTGGCAACGTCCTCAAAGGACACTGTGATCAGAATGTAAATCGGCGGGATCAGCAGGGCTGATCCGACACCTTCCATAACCGAGTAGCCACCGATCAACAAGCCCAACCCCTGGGACAAGGCAGCCAGGACGGCCCCGGCGCCGTAGATCGCCAATCCCAGCAGAAAACAGAGCTTGCGGCCCCAGATGTCGGTCAGCTTGCTACCGATCACCATCAACGAGGCCATCGTCAGGGTGAACAGCGTGATCGCGGTTTGAATACCGATCACGGTGGTGTGGAGGGCTCCGGCGATCGTGCTGATCGCCACGTTCATATTCGTGGCGGCGAAGCTCGCGATGAACTGGGCCAGCGCAAGCGGCAGAACAATGGCCCCGGCTGCGACCGCTGGCCGCTCGGCCGTACGACCGGTCATCACAAGACCCGCGTGTCACGCATCTGCACCACCGCTGGTTGAGGCCGTGATGACGACCCAACCGGGGTTCATCGCGGCAGTCCGAAGGCGACAATCGTGCGGCGCACGTGACCCGGTTGCATCACCCGAGCCGGATGAGGTTTGCCCTGCTTCGACGAGTTCCGTATATCCGGCGAAATACTACTTACTCCGGTTTATGATTGTTGGGTGCAGATGCGCGACGCCGTTGATGCCGACGCGGATGGCCTGGTTCGTCTGCTCAACGAGGCCCCGTTCGCTTCGGGCGAGACCACCAATGAGCAAGTCGCCGAGTTACTCACATCGTGGCGACTGCACCTTGCCGTTGCTGACGATGGGCGGATCGCCGGATGTGGCGGCATTCTGCCCCCGACCGGTGAACGACCGCGTGTTATGGCTGCGATCGTGCAGCGGTCCAATGTGGACATGTCCGCTCAGCTGCTCGACTGGATCTTGCACCGGTCGACCGACCTACGCCACGAACGCGTCGGACAAGTCGATCTGGAAATGACCGTCCCAGCTGACGATCGGCGGCAATGCGAGCTATTGAAACGCTCAGGATTCAGCCTGAACACCCGGCTATGGCTGATGGAGCGGCCGATTACCTCCGAGACGACGCCGGCCGCACTGCCCGAGGTGGTAGTCGAGCCGTATGACGAACGGCACTTCGAGCGGTTCTCCACTTGTTATGCGGAGGTCTACGTCGATCAACTGCTCGTTGATCCACCTCTTGACCGCTCGGCACTACGCGCACTGGTCGAGACCGACGCGTTCCGGCCAGATCTGAGCGCACTCGCGATCGCGGACGGCGAGGTGGTCGGGTTCATGCTGGTATCCGATGATGCCACGCCAGGCCGGATCGAGATCAGTCCAGTAGGGACAATTCGATCCTGGCGCGGCCGTGGAATCGCGTCGGGCCTTATGGTGCACGTGCTCAACCAGTGCGCACGCGCGCAAATCGAAGTCGCGACTCTGCTAGTGGATGCCGACAGTCCGACCGGTGCCATGCGGCTTTATCAACGGTATGGCTTTCGGACGACTTCAACTCTGCACATCTATCGCCGACCAATCTAATTGGGCCGGCCGGTTACACCGGGTCGCCAGGAAGTCGCCAGTACGGGTCGTACGGTGGGCCGAGCGGCGATCCGGCAGCGTTATAGGCGATCAGATATGAGCCGCGCTGCGGATCGCCGACAAATCCACCGAACGCCCGTATCGTCGTGTCGGTCAACGTGTACATCGTCAGCTCGGTATCGGTATTTTCCGCCAGTGAATGAAACACCACCCGCGCCACGGCGGCGGTGACCAACCCAGCCACGAAGCGATCACCGTCCACTGTGCTGGTTGCGCATGCCATGGGGTCGGGTTTCGGGTCCTCCGAGCCGAATTTCATCGTTCTGGTCCAGCTGCCCCACCCGTCCCCCGGCCAATCGCGACTCTCCATCGATAGCGCGACCGTCGCGTTATCCCAGATGTGGTAATGGAGCCGGAAGTCGCCGCGGCCATGCGTACCCTCGGCGATGATGTGCGCCGGTCGACCATCAGGCCAGTCCGACGGGTATATGGACGCGCGGCGTTCGTAAATCAGCGCTGTCCCATCGTCGGCGGATAGCCGCAGCGTCTCCCCTTGCACCTCCCACGAGGCGTCACCGGTGAATACCGCATGGACGGCGTCGACCAATTCCTCCAGGCCCGGACATCCGACCAGCGTCGTCATCATCGAGCCGAATACCAAGCCGGAATCGTCGATCCGAACTGGGCCGCCGAGGTAATTGCACCCATCGGTGGCCGAAAATCTGCCCGAATCGTCGAACCGCACGGCCACCTCGATGCGACTGTGTGGCGTGGAATATGCGACACCGTCACGCACGTACTCCCGCAGAGTCCACTCGGTACCAATCAGCTCGGCCACCACAGCAGCCTATCGGTGGATCAGCTTGCCGGCAGGAAACTGAGCACGTGCCGCAGGTTGGACTCGACAATGCCCAACATGAAACCGCGGCGGGGAAAGTCACCGTCCAGCAGCCGCAACGGTCCGGCCACAAGGGACAGATGCAGCGCGAGGCTGTAAAAACGCATCCGCTGCGGATCGAGCTCGGGGTTACGCAGCCGTTCATAATGCGCGCCGTACAGCAACCGGAGAAATACGTGTTCCCATTCGACGTCGAAATACATCAGACCTTCGATATCGATCAGGACCGGGCGGTCGGCCCGATCGATCAGCACGTGCCCCGGGGCAAGTTCGCCGTGGATCAACCCGAATTCGGTCCGCGACGAGAGCGGCGCGGCCAGATCGCCCAGCAACTCGGCCAATTCGCCCTGCACCCGGCCGATCCTCGGGTCACGCGAGCCGGCCTCATCCAGGTCCCGCAACGCACGGTCGAGCACGACCTTTTCGCACGAAACTCCGTTGGATCTGCCGCCGCGGTCCAGATGCACGACCTTGCCGAACCGCTCGGCCCGGTCGCCCGCCATCGCCTTGAGCGAGTCG
This sequence comes from Mycobacteriales bacterium, assembly GCA_040414495.1. Lineage (GTDB taxonomy): Bacteria > Actinomycetota > Actinomycetes > Mycobacteriales > QHCD01 > DATAVB01. Next base: position 6,882 of record JBEDUI010000246.1, on the reverse strand, counting down.
CCCAATTCGGCCACAACCAACTCGGCCCGCGGCTGGTCGCGTTCCAGCAGCGTCTCCAAGGAAAGGTCGAAGTCCTCGACCACGGCCACCTGGGCCGGGAAACGCTGCCTCGACGCGTCCAGCAGAGAGATCTCCGGGACGCGAAGCCCCAATGTGGACAGTCGTCGATGGGCCGCCTCGAACAGGTCAATGCCGTTGGCGTCGGTGAAGGGCTCGGCCACGTCGTCCTCGTACGGCGACCAGTAGTTTTCTGAGGCGTCCCAGATGTAGACAATCACCGTGGAGTCGTCGGCAAAGCTGAGTCGGTAAACGCCCTTCTTGGAGCCGCCGGTTACTCGCGCCACCTGCGTCAGGCCACGGTCACGGCCGAACGCCGCATGGGCGATATCGGCGAATACGTCGTCGGTGACCACGGTTGATCTCATCGTACGACTCGCATGAAATAATCGAAGGCATCGCACAGTATGTATGCATCGGCCAGCATCGACATGACCGACAGTAAAACGGCGGACATACCGCCGACGCAACACCATATCGCCTGTCACCGGCACAGCGGCGCGACGGTCGACCCGATTGAGAACGCCGATTCCGCCGAAACCATGCGGCGCCGAACGCACACAGCAACAATTTCCGCATGCGTCACCCAGGTGGCGGCAGTCCCGCCGTTGCTTGACCAGCCGCCCGTACGATACAACACGTCTCATGAATCAAGACGGCCGTCTCACATTGCGAGACAACGACGTTCGACCCGGCACCAAGCGGATCGGGCTGATCGCCCTGTGTGCGGCCTATTTCGCGATCATCCTCGACGCCGGGGCGCTCAACCTCGCCGTGCCAACCATCCGGCATGACCTGCATGCCTCGGTCACGGAGATCCAGTGGGCGCTCAGCGGCTATACCCTCACCCTCGCCGCGTTGCTGCTGAGCGCCGGCGCCGCCGGCGATCGGTTCGGCCACCGCCGCATGCTGACGATCGGCATCACGATTTTCGGTCTGGCCTCAATCGGCTGCGCCGCCGCGCCGAACGTGATCATGCTTATCGTCGCGCGGCTCATTCAGGGCGCCGGAGCGGGCACGCTGCTGCCCGCGACCCTGGCGCTGATGCCGCACCTCTACCCACCCGGCCGAGACCGGCAACGGGCGACGCTGATCTGGGTTGGTACAGGCGGATTTGCAATGGCCGTCGCCCCGCTTTTCGGCGGCGCGCTGGTGGCCACGGTTGGCTGGCGAACCGTATTTCTGGTCAATATTCCGATCGCGATCATCACGCTCGCGCTGTCTCGTATCGGACTGCCGGCCAATACCCGGGCGCCGGTACGGTTGGATCTCACCGCGCAGATCCTGGGCGCGCTGATCATGGCGGCGCTGGCCACCGCGGCCATTGCCAGTGGACCGTCAGGATGGAATTCCTTACCGGTAGGCGTTTCGGTCCTCGTGGCAATCCTGCTCGGGCTGGTCCTTGTGGTGCGGCGGTCCCGAAGCCAGGTCGCTACCGAGAAGGTCGGTCACGGCGTACGGACGGCCGTCGCCAGCGCCGGAATCATGGGCTTTTCGTTCTACGGCGTGCTGTATTTCCTGTCTCTGCATTTGCAGGAGCAGCGCGATTGGTCCCCGCTGCACACCGGAATTGCCCTGCTGCCGTTAACGGTGGCGTCGACGATCGGCCCGTTCATCTACGGTCCGCTGAACCGGCGGTGGATCGCCTCGGTCGTGCTGCTCGGCGGGTTCACCAGCGTGCTATTCGGTACGGTGACGCTACTCGCGGCCGGGTCGAGCGCCCCGTTCTGGACCGAAGTCGTGGCCATGCTGCTCGTCGGTGGTGCCAGCACGTTATGTTTCTCGGCCCTGACCTCAATTCTGGTCGACACCGCACCGACGAAACACATGGGCAAGCTGTCCGGCTGGCAGAACACCAGCCGTCAAGCCGGCGCGATGCTGGCCACGGCACTCGTTGGTTCCCTGATCATCGGCGCACCGGCCAGCCACGAAATCCAGGCCACCGCGCTGCTCATCGTGGTCGCCGCTGCCGGGGTAGGCGTCGCGTTCGCCGAGACCAGGGCCCGCCGTTCGACGCCTGGGAAAACGACCACGGCAACGGCCCGTACCGGATAATTCCTCTACGTGAAATCGACGCCGATTTCCCGACGGATCGAACGCAGCGCAGCCTCTTCCAGGTCCTGCGGCCAGGCCGCCCCGGTGTCCGCCGCAAGCCGTTTTGCCCGCTGCCGCACGATCCGGGTGACGACCCGTAACGCTTCGAGGATGCGACCATCGTCCATCGGCGCGGTCGTCAACGATTCGAGCGTTTCACGTTGTTCTTCGGTAAGAAACGGAGCCAGCCGCTTGGCGCCGCCGCGATCGCGAATGCCCACTTCGGCCAGCATTACGGTGATCAGGATGTCCCGAAAACCGGTTACGCTGCCGTGCAGAATTATCCATTCGCGGCGTGCGTAAAGGACCGGAACGTTGCCCAGGAAATAGAGGAACTGAGCGACCTCCCGCTCGGGAAAGAACGGTTCACCGACGATCGGCTTCGGAGTGGTTGTGGCCGGTAGAAGGTCACCAGACCGGTCGTACAGCGGACGCAGGCCCGGAACGGCTTTCGGATCGAGTTGGCTATACGGATGCAGAATGAGATCCAGATGCAGCCAGTCCGGTGTGATCGCGTACCCACCGATGGTTCCCGGAATGTCCTGGGCCAGTACCAACGGTCCGACCAGTGCGGTCGCCGTTTCTCGCCAGCGCTGGCCGAACCAGTCCGCACTTGCGTCGGTGATCAGACAATGCAAATCGATATCGCTGTACGCGTCCGCCCGGCCCGTAGCGAAGCTGCCCACCAGCCAGGCGGCGAGGATACGGTCATCGGCGGCCAGGGTTTCCGGCACGCGATCGATCACCGCCTGCTGCACCGAGGTATCGCGCAAGTCCCGCCTAGCCTGGGGAATGTGCCGAGTGCTATCTGCCATTACGAAAGGCTTCGCAGGTGATCGATTTCGGCGGTGAGCTCGGCTCGTAACTGGTCGTGCTGTGGGCCGAGCAGAGTGGCCGGATCGGTCCGTTGCTCCTTCGGGTACTGGTCGATCGGGCCGTGGTGATATTGCTCGGGCTCCCAGGTGTAACGCGGAATAATGTGCGCGTGCAGGAACGGGTCGAAATTACCCAGAATGGAGATGTTGACCCGCCGGAAAGCCGGATCACGGCGGCCGCAGACCCGTTCCACAGCCTCGGCCAGCAGGTCCATTTCAGCCAGGAAATCCATCCGGCGCGGCCGTGGCAGGTCGCTGAGCCGCTGCACGCCGGGGTCGTCAGTCAGAAATACGCAGTATCCGGGCAAGAACTGCAGATCGCCGATGATCGCGAATCCGGTGCTCAACCGGCGCAGTACGGTCGGATTCTCGCCTTGCAGCGCCGATCCGATCCGGTCGGCCTTCCAGTCGGTATCCATCCGGCGATCTTAGGCGTTGGCTAGACCGCGCCCACGAACCAACGGCAGATATACCTCGTCCACCATCTCGACCAGCACCGCATCCGGCACCGCGGGCTTTCCCCGCAAGGCGTATTCGCCCCGCAGCATGGTCATCGGCAACAGGGCGACGCGTGGATGAATCGCTTCCGGCGGCGCCTCACCCCGTGCCACGGCACGCCCGAGCAGGGTGAGCCAGGCATTATTCATTGCGCTGCCGCCGGCCTGTTCACGTAACAACTCGAGCAGTTGCGGATCATCGCCCGCAGCAACAAGCAACTCCCGCAAAATGGCGCCCTGCGGCGATGACCAGGTCGCGTTGGCGCGGCGCAGCAATTCGAGCACGTCACCGCGGAGACTGCCGGTATCGGGCACCGCTGTCTGCGAATCGGCGAGGTGGCTGTACGCCGCCACCCCCAGGGCGTTCCGTTGCGGCCAACGTCGATAAATCGTGTTTTTGTTCGTACCGGCGCGGCGGGCGACCCGATCCATCGTCATTCCCGCGTACCCCGCCTCCCGCAATTCCTCGGCCGCGGCCTGCAAGATTGCCCGCTCCAGCGCGGCGCCGCGCCGCCGCGTCGCCGCTGGTTGCCGGTCGGAGCTCGTCACTCGGTAAAGGGTACGCGAGGTACGTACTTGTCTCGGACCAGCCCTCTGTTAGGGTACCGATCGTACCTTAATCGGAGTCATCGCGGAGGCTGTGATGCGCGCATACGGTGTCACCTACGACACCGGCTTTTCTTCGGCCGGAACCACAACGCACGAGCCATTCGACCCCGAGGTCGTCCGGCGCGAGCTGCGGATCATTCGCGATGAGTTGTGTTGCGACGCTGTTCGCATCACCGGCGGCAAACTCGATCGGTTAGAGATCGCGGCGCGGCACGCCGCCAGTGCCGGCCTGCAGGTCTGGTATTGCCCATTCACCAATGCCCTCAGTCAGGACGAGTTGCGAGATTTTCTGCTCGACAGTGCCGAACGAGCCGAACGAATCCGCCAGGACGGTGCCCAGGTCGTATTCGTCACCGGTTCGGAAATCAGCCTGTTCACCGATGGTTTTCTACCTGGACACACGCCGCAGGAACGGGTTGGTGCGGCGCGAATAGGTTCCGCACTTTCCGACGTTCCGACTCGTATCAATGGATTTCTGGCTGAGGTTGTCACCGGCGTACGTGCGCGATTTGGCGGCCGGATCAGTTACGCGTCGCTGCCGCTCGAGCGCGTGGACTGGACGCCGTTCGACATCATCGCCAGCGACGCCGCCTATCGCAACGCCTCCAATGCGGCTAGCTTGCCCGATAACCTGCGCGCGTTAACCAGCCAGGGAAAGCCGTTCGCCGTGACCGAATTCGGTTGCCCGCCGTACCGCGGCGCCGCCGATTCCGGCACCGGTGACTCCATTGTGGAATGGGATGCGCACGCCCGACCTATTCGGTTGACCGCGGCCGTCGTACGGGATGAGGCCGAACAGGCGACCTATATACGCGAACTGCTCGATATCTTCGACAATGGCGGCGTTGATACGGCATTCGTCAATACGTTCGCGCGCCGAGATCTGCCCACGTCGACCGATGCGGAACGGGATTTCGACGTGGCCAGCTTCGGAGTCGTCAAGGTCCTGGAGCCCGGCCGCGTTGGAACAGCTGGTCTGCCATGGGAACCCAAAGCCGCCTTTCACACCCTCGCCGAATACGGCCGCGCCCGGCAAGCCAATAAAGCAACAGCGTGATAGTGCGAGCTAATTGTGTTGCCTCTGCTGACCGGCCGGCAGCAGACTGCCGGGTTGACGGCGAATGATCAACGATACGAGGCGGCCCCGATGCCCGAGATTGTGCTACCGCTGACCGTTCGGGACCTGACCACCGAGGATCTGACATTCCTTACCTGGTCGGGCAACGCGCTCAAATCCCGTATCGAAGCGCTGGAGCGTGCCGACCGAGGCGAGGTGGATTTTCTCGCAGTATGCCCACCGTCGGGCGTACCGGTGGCGACCGGCGGCGTCGACTTCACCAAACCACCTGGCGCCGCGACACTGTGGCACCTGTCAGTCGACGGATCCCTGCGGTCGTGCGGCATCGGCACGATCCTCATTCATGCGCTGGAGGATCGGATCCGCGCTCGTGGCTTGCATTGGGCCGAATTGGGCGTTGACGTGAACGAAGCCCGTCCGCAGCGACTGTACGAGCGACTCGGCTACGTCGTCAGCGGTACCGAGCACGGTTCGTGGGACGAGGACGCGCCGGACGGCTCCACCCGGCGCTACGAAACGACGATCACCCTGCTGCGCAAGGAACTTCACTAATCCTGTCCGCACAAAAACGCTCGTCAACGGCGGTCTGGCGCACCGGCGCGAAATCCGGGCTGACCAGTTGACGGCCGGGCACGGGTTCAGCGAGTGACTTGTTGATCATGAGGATCCCTGCTCGACACGCCGACGACACGCCGACAGAAATGTCGGGAACGTCATGATCAACAAAATCCGTCCTGGAAAAAGCGCAATCCCGCACGGTTGGAAAACGACCGAACGGCACCGGTTACGGCGATATCGCCACAGGTCAGGGGTTGACCACAGTGGATGATGCGATGAAGCGCTCATGGCGACGCGAGCACTGCCCGTAACGACCCGTCGGGAGAGGAACGATCATGCAACCAGGAAACTCCGGCCGTACGGCTATCGTCACCGGAGCCAGCCGTGGCATCGGGCTGGCCATCACGCGCGCACTGGCCGGAAACGGGATGACCGTCTACGCCGGAGCCCGCACCGTGACCAATGACCTGGCCGCGCTGGACGGCGTTTATCCGGTCGAGGTTGACCTCTCGAAGCCCGACGGTCCGGCTACACTGGCCGCCACCGCGGGCGACCGGGTGAACGTCCTGGTCAACAACGTCGGAGCGGCACATCCCCGCCCGGAGGGCTTCTTGTCGGTGACCGACGAGCAGTGGGAGGACACGCTCACCCTCGACCTGCTGGCGGCCGTACGCGCGACCCGGGCCGCCCTGCCGGCCCTCCTCGCGGCCGGTTCGGCCTCGATCGTGTCGATCGCCTCGGTCAACTCAACGCTCTCCGACCCGCTGGTCGTGGATTACTGCGCAGCGAAAGCCGCGCTGAGCAGCGTCTGTAAGTCGCTGGCGCTCGAATTCGGCGGTCAGGGTCTGCGAGTGAACACGGTCAGCCCTGGCCCGGTAGCGACCGACCTGTGGCTGGGTGATCACGGTGTGGCGAATACGGTCGGCGCGGCCACCGGCGCAAAGCCGGACGATGTCGCGGCCGGCGCGGCCAAGGCGATGGTCACCGGTCGCTTCACCACGCCGGAGGAGGTCGCGGCGGCGGTCGCGTTCCTCGCCAGCGACGAAGCCGGCAACATCACCGGTGCCGATATCCGTATCGACGGCGGAATGGTCACTACCTGGCCCTGATTCCG
>JBEDUI010000245.1:0-20110 GCA_040414495.1 Mycobacteriales bacterium | reverse complement strand
ATCAACGTGCCCCGCCCGGTGCACGACGAGAGCTACCACGGCGTGGTCCAGCTGGATGACGAGGATCCGGAGTTCTCGGCGGAGTTCGAGGAAGACGACTACCCGACCCTGGAGATCCTGCCCCCACCCAAAGCGGTCAACGGCTGAGCCTGGTACTGTCTGATCCGTTCTTGGGGCTGTGGCGCAGGCCGGTAGCGCACCTCGTTCGCAACGAGGGGGTCAGGGGTTCAAATCCCCTCAGCTCCACTTAAGAATTCTCACCGCGGTTGATGCGGTTTTGACGCCTCGTGGTTTCAGATCTCTGCCTACGCGTTCAGCAGGGTGCCAGGCCACCCGTGGTATTTCCAGGCCGACGTGGTGTCAGCGGATAGGGCCAGCGCGCGAGGTTCTCGGTACGCACAGGTTGGCCGATGTGTCTAGCCGCGCTGACGGCCGGACCTCTTGGGTGAGACGCTCGCCGCGTAATGGGTCAGCGCGGTTTGCACGGCGTCGTATGGGGCCGGACTGTGCTGGGCACGGGCGGTAACCATCGCTCCCTCGACGCCGGCGATCACGGCGTTGGCGAGGGTACGTGCCGTGGGCCGCTCAAGGCCGAACGCTACGAAGTGGTGCGTGAGCCGATCGACCATCTCAGCGAATGATTGGCGGCTCGCCTCGGCCACCTCGTTCGAGTCTTGGGTTGCGCCTTCATTCACCAGCGGGGCGATTGCGCAGCCGCGTGTGTAATCGCTGGCCACCATGCCTTTTCGTCCGAGGTCTACATAGTTCTCGATGAGCTGGGTCGCACTGTCCGCCTTATCGGCGGCGCGGTCGATCGTCTCCACCTGCTCGTGTGCGTGCGCTGCGGCCGCCTCGATCGCCAGTTCCGTTTTGCCGCCCGGGAAGTGGAAGTAGACCGAGCCGCGTGGGGCGCCGCTGAGCTTGAGCACGTCAGAGAACGCCGTCGCGTTGTAGCCGCGCTCTCGGATGAGCTGCTTGGCTGCCTGCACCATCTTCTGCTTTGCGTCGGACCGTTGTCCCATCGCTGCGCCGTCCCATCCAAAAGGTATGCCGACCTACATAGTATCGCGTCCATGTGGCAGTCGGACGGGTATGCGGCTAGCAGTCGATGAGCGCACCGATGGAGGTGAGTTCGAGCAGAGCGCAGTGCGCTACGGCGTGTGGTTTGTCTACGGCCCATGCCGGCCTAGCTGTTTCGTCGCCGGATGTCGGAGGCGGTCACCCGAACTCTCTCATGCCGACAACGTTATGCCGTACGTCATATCTAAGGACTGAATATCGCCGTACATTTGCCGTAAATCGATGCGATCTCGCCTTCAAATAGCCTGGATTGTCGGGCTGGTCGAGGTCGCAGGCATCGCGATCCGCCGAGAACTTCACCGGGTGACATGTATGCTGGCCGACATAGTAAATCGGCTCAGGCTGGCTACGACGTCGACCTGACCCGGCCCAAGAGAGGATGATCATGCCTTTTGTCGACATCTCGCTCGTCCGCGGCAAGTCGCCCGACTACATCCACGCGGTTTCCCGGGCGGTGCACGATGCGTTGGTCTCAGGACTCAATATGAAGCCCGAGGACGACTTCCAGCTCATCCACGAGTTCGAGCAGGGCTCGATGGTGTTCCCGCGCGAGTTCCGGGGCGGTCCGCGTTCGCAGGACTGGACGGTTATCCGGATTACCGACGGCCTTGAGCGCGGCCCGCAAGCCAAGCGTCGTTTTTATGCGGCGCTTGTCCGCCTGCTGGGCGTCGATCCGGGCATCAGTCCGGCGGATGTCCTCGTGATGATGACGCTCACTCCGCCGGAGAATTTCTCCTTTGCCGACGGCGTCATTGGCACCGACGTGGTCGCGGCCGAGGCGCTCGACGCTGCTGCCGGGAACCGCGGCTCGCGGGAGGTCTACACGAAGAGCGAGATGGCCTACGCCATCACGGAGCTGTTCGCGCACCGCGACAGCAGCCGCATTCTGCCAATGCTGCGCGAGGACTTCGTCATGTCGTTGCCCGAGTCGCTGCCGTACGGCGGGGATTACACCGGACGTAAAACATTCGAGGAGTTCTTCGCCAAGACCCCCGGTGGAACGGAAGTGTGGGATTCGTTCAGCAGCCGGGTCGACCAGGTGATCGAGGCCGACGGATACTTCGCAGTCCAGCTGACCAACACGGCGGTACCCAAGGGAACCGGCGTTCCCGTGGTGTTCCACAACTTGTGGCTGTTCGAGGTCGCCAACGGCCGTGTCGCCGGCACCCGGCTGTACGCCGACACGGCCCAGATTCGTAGCTAGCCATCTTTACGGCGCTCGAATCGCCTCTGAATACAAACAATTGAGCATCACCTGATCGGTCGTTGGGTGCGCGTATTCCCGTGGCGGGATTCCCGGCACGGAGGCGACCGCCGGATGGGAGTCTCGATCCAAGGGCGCTGTGCTGTCGGCGCCGAGATACAGCGGGTGTAGCTGCCGGATAAAAGGCTTCGGTGCCGATCAGACCGCCTTCGGGTTCCTGCTGGTCGTGGTCGGTCTATTCGTGCGTCGACTTTCTCAGGCCAGCCCAATCCAACAGATAAGTAGATCTGTGCAATGCGCTTTCCGTTCATAGACGAAATGTTCTAGATAACTGACTAAGGAGTCATCGATGAATGAGTCCGCACCTTCCGCACCGGTTGCCCTGGTCACCGGTGCCACCAGCGGCATTGGGCGTGCCGCGGCGGTCAGGCTCGGCACGGACGGGTACGAGGTTCTCGTCCACGGCCGGGACGCGCAGCGTGGCGCCGAGGTCGTCGAGCAGATCAGGAAGTCCGGCGGCTCCGCCCGGTTCTTCGCTGCGGACCTGGTCGACCTCGACGCTATCGGCGCCCTCGGAGAGACGGCTGCCGAGGCTCAGGTGCTGGTGAACAACGCGGGGCTCAGCTGGTTCGGGCCGAGCGCAGAATTGAAACCCGCAGCCTTCGAGGAGATGTTCGTCGCGAACGTGCGCGCTGCGTATTTCCTGACCGCCGCCCTGGCGCAACCGCCATGCTTGGCCGCACCACGCTGTTCGCGCGCGCCGCCGAGGTGGAGGAGATCGCCGAGATGATCGCATTCCTCGCCTCGGACCGCTCCTCGTACGTCACCGGCTCCCTACTGGCCGTGGACGCCGGCCGCACTGCGGTCTGACCTATGTGCGGTGAGCGAAGCGGCTAAGCGCTGGCTATGAAGTCCTCCTGCGACGGCTACAACACGAGCCTCAGGTCGAATGTAGGAATCCGAGGGTTTGCAGACCTTCGGAGAGATAGAGCTGCTCGGCGGGGCTACCTGAGGCGGCTTGGAGGACTCGGTAGACGGCGCCATTTCGGTGGGCCCAGGCTGCGGCGGCTCGCCATAAGGCGCGGCCGTGGCCTTGACCGCGGTGCTCGGGGTGGACGGCGAAATACGGGGTTGTCTGGAAGCAGACCCCGGCCGCATCAGTAAGGTTCGATAGCGGGCCGATTGCGCCGACGATCCTTCGATTGTTGATACTCACCAGAATCGGGCCATCGTCGTGGCCGGTGAGCATGCGCTTGTACAAGAAGCTGAACCCGCCCGGCCCGATCTCGCGGGCGAACGCCGGGAACGTGTCTGCGAAACGGCTGTCGTCCAGCTCCACGATCGTCTCGTGGCCGATGTGGTCGGTGCGCTCGAAGGTCTCAAGCATGAGCCGGGTGCGGGCTCCATCTGCTTCGCTGCCGGTGAACCAAAGAACACGATGCCCTGTCACCCGGTGACATGCGGCCAGCCTGGCAGCCTGCGATTTACGCTCGGTCAGGTCTGGAACGTCGGCGCTGTAATGGTGGAGCTTCACCACTCCGCCGCCGCACGCCGTCAATGTGGGGATCACGGTGAGGTCGGGACGGTGAATTATGCCGGCGCTCAGGACGCGTTCGTCCTTTGTCGCAAACCAGCGGCGATCCTTGTCGTAAGGCAGAAACCGGTCAGAATTGGCTGCTTCCGTGACGGCGTCGAATAACTCGGCGGACAGGACTTCGGGAGCGACGACGCCGAGTGTAGGCGCATAGGGTGCCTGGATCGCAGCGTCGAGCCAGTCCGGACGGAAACCCATGATCGCGACGGTACCGGGTTCGACTTAGTCGTCGCACTGTTCTGTGCGAACTCGATCAATGTCTGGCGGATCGTTCGAAGCTAGCGGGCAGTGCGAGAACCCAGGCAACAAGGCGTATCGGAATGGCGATCGCGAATACCCGTATCAATCGGGCCAGTCGATTGTGCGTAGCCATTTTCGTGCGTCTCGCGGCCTAAAGAAATGATGCTGTTCCGCGTGCGCCACCGCGGACGACTTCAAAACAGAGCGCAGCTGGGCTCTACGACGTGGTTGTGACGACCACGACCAGCGCACGGGATGAGCTGGGTCGAGCCATTTCACGGGGTTTTCTCGCCGATGCGGTCCATCGGCACGTCCTGATAGGAGAACCCAAACCGCACGGCGCCACGACCGCCATGTGACAGTCATACGCGAATAATCCAGAAACACGACCACGTTCGATCGTGCATAGACGAGGTCCTCCACATCGAACGGTGTCCCGTCGAAGACCCACGCATCACACGTGGTTGCGCGCTCAGTTGCTCGTCGGTGCTCTATTGAGCCTTGTCCAGGGCCGAGGATCTCATCGCGGGCGATATAGGCCAGATTGAGTCGCGCCGCCAGCGAGCGGGCCATGACAGACTTACCCGAACCCACCGCGCCGATGACAACGATCCTTTTGAACATCGCCTCAATGGTCCGCCTGATTACGATCGCCCGCAGCGCAGTACGGCGCCGACCTAATCGCACTGCCGTGCGGGCATTGGTATATCGGGCCGCCGTGGTCCAGGACGCCGAAAAGCCAGCGGAATTGCCGAATTGAATTCTGGGTCAGGGCGTAGCGCGCCAGCCGTGCGGCTATTGCCGACTACGGCACGATGTCCGGCGTCCCCGCAGCGAAGATCTCTGGCATGTTGGCGACGAACCAGTCGCGCTGCTCGGTCATGGTCGTATTGGCCGCCTGGGTTTCCCGGTAGCCCTCGCGGTCGAATTCGTGTCCGCTGCGCCAGATGCGGGTAATCGCCCGGGTGGCGTGGATATCGCTGGTTGGGTCTCCGTTGACGAGGATCATGTCCGCGCGGTAGCCCGGTGCGATACGGCCGCGATCGGGCATCCGGAATTGCTGCGCGGTGGCGGCAGTGGCCGCATTTAGTGCAGCGGTGGGCATGAGGCCGCCGCGGACGAGCAGGTCGAGTTCGAAATGCAGGCTGGGGCCGATGGCTCCAATGCCGGGTGAGTCGGTGCCGGCGAGGATTGGCACGCCGGCATCGCGCAGCACTTGGACTTTGTCCAAGCCATTATCCGGTTCGGGCGTGCCGCCTGTGGCGGTGCTGGCGTGCTCGACAGTGCCAGCCGCGAGGCTCTCCCGGACCATGGGAGCGGTGTACGGCGCGAGGTGTGGATCCGTTGCCAATGTGGAGGTCTCGATGGGACGGCCGACGGCGAATGTCATGACCACGAACGTGCCGGCGGCGGCGATGCGTTCGGCCACATCAGTGGTCAGCGGGTCGTCGCCGAACTGATGGGCGAGACCGTCGACGCCGGAATCGAGTGCTTGTTCGGCATGCTGCCGTTTGGATACGTGCGCTACGGCGATGAGGTTGCGGGCGTGTGCCTCACGCACCAGAACGTCGGTGAGTTCGGGCGACAGGATGGGGCAGGGGCGGCCGACGTTGTCCTCGATCACGATCTTGATGTGATCCATGCCTTCGGCTGCCCGTGCAGCGACGAATTCTTCTGCGTCGTGCACGGTGGCGATTGTCGGGTAGAACCCGTCCGACCATTGGGTCGGATGCCCGCCGGGGGCGGTCGCGCACCAGCCAGCAGACCGAATATCGGCCAGATCGGGTCGATCGGCAGCGATATTTTTGACCGGCGTGGCGGTCTCCGGATCGGTACCCATACACATCACGGTCGTAACACCGCACGCCAAGGCTTGCCGAAGATTCGTCAGCGCCCACCAAACGGCGCCGCTAGGAGTATGCACGTGCGCGTCGATCAACCCTGGCAGCAAGGTCTGGCCCGACCCGTCAACGACCGCAATGTCAGGCGCCACAAACACATCGGAGCCGACCTCGGCGATCACACCATCTCGGACCACGACCGTATTAGCGTCGACGATCCGCTCTCCATCGAAGACGCGCGTCTTGCGCACGGCAAATGTTGCCCCAGCCATAATGCCGGACTGTACGGCTTAGCGGCTGGCTACGGAGCAGATTTGACGGAATCACAAGGTCGCCGATCTCAAAGAGGTTTGCTCATCACGTAACCCGGTACTACGCCCGTAGCCACGCCCTCTATGCGTCGCTTTAGCGCCCAGTCGACCGACCGGTCCTGGAGCCACAGTTGCGGATGTCCCTGCCATTCCGTTCGGAATACTTCTCGTCCGGCGAGCACGCCTGACAGCAATTCGGTGATGATTGCTTCCGGGTCATTAGCCTCCGGCGCGAATTGCACGAGGAGCTGGGGGTTGTAGCCGCAACTGAGGTAGAAATCGACTGCGCCGTCGACGCTCCCCAATGCCGCGGCAGTTGCGCCCCGGTGGCGCAAAATGCCTTCCGCCCGCTCGAGTAATCGCCGACCCAGCCCGCGCCCGCGATAGTCCTCCACGATGCCGACCGTTCCAATACCGCTGACGCCATCGCAGCCCACGGCGCCGATGATCCGGTTCTGCTCGACCGCGATCGACAGCAGATCCGGCGTGGCCCGGTACATCTCACGATGTTGGGCGCGAGTCATTCGCCAGCCGCGTACGGATCCAAGAATCGAATCCAAGACAGCTATTGCCGCATCGACCTCAGCCGCCGAGGCGGCTCCACGAATCTCGATCGGACGGTCCGCTTGCGCAGCCATCGACTCACGCTCCTATTGTTTGCTCACAGCAGTCCGGCGGCGCGGAAGGCGCGGTCGTAAATTTCCCGGATGACCGGCTGTTTCCGCTGGTTGTAGTCCGGGACCGTTTGCGCGCCGACCCGGGCTTCGAGCTTTGCCGCCTCATAACGGTCCCGGTCGTCGGGGTGCTCGATCAGCCAATCGCGGAAGATCCGGTGGCGGATCACCTCAGGGCAGTCGGGGGAGAATACGTGCAGGTTCGTACGCGGATCATTCAAAACCAGACAACGGTGCTCGTGCCAGCTGCGTTCGCGAACGGTGAGGTCGAAACCCAGCTTTTCCAAGGCCGGGATGTAGGCGCTCTCGTCGGCCGAATCGGGCACGGTCAGATCGATGTCGATCACGGGCTTGGCCGCTAGGCCGGGTACCGAGGTCGAGCCGACGTGCTCGATCTGCACCGCGATCGGGCCGAGCGCGGCGGCGATCTGTCGCTGCAGCGCCTGGTAGGTCTCGACCCACGCGGGGTCGTACGGCACGACGCGGACGTCCTGCCGAGTCGGGGCGCCGTGCACCCACGGGTTCTCGTCGGGATCCGGGTCGTGGTGGGCCGTGATTTCGCTCGGCGTTGGCATGTGCGCTCCCCGTGCGGTCGGGCATACGTACGTGCAGCCACCGTAGCGGAATGCTTGTCCCGCGACGCGCGATTATTCGTTTGTGCGAGTGAGCAGCGGCCGGCCAGTCTTGCGCTATGGAATTTCCGCACGTCGTGACCGCGACCTTGGCTCGATTGTCCCGGGAGCGACCGGAATTCGTTGCCGATCCGATTGCGACAGTGGACTGTGGATTTTCCAGTCTCGTGCTCCGCGCCGGATCCGGGTACGTCGTTCGAATCGCGCGTACTCGGGAGGCGGCGGCCCGACATCAGCGCGAGTACGAGCTATTGCAGGTCCTATCCGGGCGGCTCGACGTAGCCGTTCCGACGCCGCGGTGGCGAGCCGAGCCCAACGCCGACATTCCTTATGGCGCTACGGTTTATCCGTGGATCGATGGTGCGCCGTTAGATCGGCAGAGTGACGATCCCGCCATCGCGGACCAGCTCGCTGCCAGTCTCGCGCAAATTCATGGCCTGGCTTTGTCGCAGAACGTTCAGCCGCTGGAAGAATGGCGAGCGCGTACGCTTCGGATGATCGACGACGCCGTCGCGTACCTACGGACGGACCTGACCCGTACCGAATTCGAGCTGTTGCGACGCTGGCAGCCACTGATAATGATGCAGATACGGGATATCGAACCTGAATTGTGCGCACTGGTGCATGGCGATTTCTGGCACGACAACCTGCTGGTTCGCGGCGGCCGCTTGGTCGGCATCGTCGACTGGGAAGCTTGTGCGATCGCCGATCCGGCCGTCGACCTGGCCGGGCCGTGGGACGTGAACCCACGACTGGCGGCGGGCATGGTGCGTTCCTACCAGAAGCAGCGGCCCGAGGACTCCTCGATCCATACGCGTACCCGCTGGTTCCGGGTCGTGCGTGAATTCAATGGGCTCACCTGGTCGGTTCGCAATGACGACACCGACGAATACACCGAGTCGGTAGCCAAGATTCGAAAGGTACTGCCGCTGCTGGCCTGAGCCTCGATTGGCTTTTCCTTCAACGTTCTGGTGCAGGGCGGTCAAGATGCGCCAGCGCGATCGAGCCGTGACTTTAGTGAAATCCCTCGTGAAATTCGCGTACGTAGCAATTCATAAGCTCTCCAGATTTCCGGACATGCGAGGGCCGCCGAATTACGCTGAGTCAGCATTGTTTGACAGTCAAGCAAAGTGCCCCGAGTTTGCCGGTCGGCACAGCTCCGGCGTCTACACTCAATATCTCTTCCGTGAGGAGGTGTGGATCGCTATGCCGGATGCACCCACATCGACCAGCAAGACTTCGACACCGAAAAGCACCCGATCGAGCACCAGCCTGGCAAAACGTAAGAGCCGGGAGGCGGCCAGGTATGCGGCGGCGCACTGGCTGGCGGTCATTCTGGCCGTGATCGCGGTGGTGTTCGTGGCGCAAAACCGTCACGAAATCTCTATCGACTTTTTCTGGGCGACCCTGACATCACCGATGTGGCTCGTCCTGCTCATCACCGTGCTCGGCGGTACGGCCATCGGATATCTGATCAGCCGGCACCGTCAGGAGTAGGCCTTACGTCAGCATCTCGGCCAACGCCTCCAGCGTCTCGGTCTCCCAGACGCCGGTTGCCCGGGCTTCGCCGGAAGACCTTGGCGTGAGTCCAGCGGTTCACGTGCATCGCCTTGGCGTCGGCGATCTCGATCATGAGTGCCCGACTTCGTCGAACAGCAGGCTGCGTTGGAACTCGGCGGTGCGTTGGGTTCGATCCATTGCCAGGGCCCAGTCCCACGCCGCCTTGTACAGAGGAGTTCGCGCGCATTCTGTGGCTACCTGCTCGTGCGCGAATTCGCTGCCGTAGAGATCGGTCCACACATCGAACAGAAACAGATCCAGGGTGCGATGCAGCTCTTCCGTGCTGGGACGCGCGGTCGCAAAAGCCACACGCGGATTCCGGGCGCCGTAAACCAAACGGTGTCCGAGTTCGTGCACGAGCGTGCCAAGCTTGACTGAACGGGAATAGCTCGCGCGCAGCTTCAGCGGGTGAGAGTGGCTGATTCGTTCGAATACGGTCGCGTTGACGGTCGATTCGGTGAACCGCAACGTGATATGACTTTCCAAACCCGTCACGATCCGTGCTCCTTCGTCGCGCCAGATCGTGGTGTATTCCGCGGCTGCGGCGGCATACGTATCAGATTCAGGCGCGAACGTGACGGCCAGCATCCGATGCATTCCCTTCGTCCGGCTGGACTTCACCGTACGCCCGCTGCCGTACCATGTGGCTGTTTTCGGCGAATGGCAAAGCGAGGCGGATGTGACACCCTATGCGCAGGACAGTTACCGACTTCGATGCGACTGGGGTCTGACCGGTGCCCGTGAAATTGCCGGCCGTACGGCGATCGTCGCGGTGGTCGACGTATTGTCGTTCACCACGACATTGACGGTGGCCGCCGATGCGGGGATCGAGGTATTTCCGTACCGATGGCGTGACGATTCCGCGGCTGATTATGCCCGGAAACACAGCGCAACGTTGTCGGTGGGACGTTCGAAGGCCAAGCCGGGCGACATCAGCCTGTCGCCGGGGACCATTCGGACCGCCGGTGTGATTGAGCGTCTCGTACTGCCTTCGCCCAACGGCTCGACGATCGCGCACGAGGTGGCTCCGGTAGCTCGCTCGGTGATCGGAGTTTCGCTGCGGAACGCGACTGCGGCAGCCAAGTGGACCGCGACGCGACTCGAGGATGATCTTTACGTCGCGGCGATTCCCGCTGGCGAACGGTGGCACGACGGGTCGTTGCGCCCGGCAGTTGAGGATTTGTGGGGCGCGGGCGCTTATCTCGATGCCCTGGCAGGTCAGGGAATTGGCCCGGCTTCGCCCGAGGCGCGGGTGGCCATCGCGGCGTTCCGGGATATGTCGGCCGACGTATCGCATCGGCTACGCGATTGCGCGAGCGGCCGCGAGCTCATTGATTATGGATACGGGCAGGACGTCGACATTGCCGCAGAATTCGACCAGAGCCGGTCGGTCCCGGTATTGAACGGCGCGTGTTTTCAGGCCGCCTCAGAATGCTGAGATTCCGCCCGCAGGAGTGCGTTCGGCTCTGGCCAGCGCCCGGATCAGCGCGAGCGAGCCGTGTCGGTGTTGCGATATTCGTGTCAACGTTTCGAGGACCAGATCGAGTGCCTCGGCGCTAAACGTCGGAGTGGCAAGGCCGAGGCTGACCGCCAGGTCGTCGGCGTGCACGACCAATTCCAGCAGGCACGAGGTGGCGCAGTCCGCAATGGACAATGTCCGTCCGAAGAGGACGACAGTGTCGCTGGTTAGCCGTCGGCGGCGGAGGGCGGCAACGCATGTGGTGAACGCCGTGGCCAGTTCGGCCGGTCCAGCGCCGGCCTCGAGTTCCCCCAGTTCCCGGATGCGCTGGCCGACCGGCGAATCGGCCGGCTCCGGTGCGCTCGCCGCGTAGTAGCTCACGGCGTTACGAACATCCAGTGCCGCCTCGGGTTGCTCGTCAAGTGCGCGTTCCAGATTGAACGCGGACCGCGCCAGATGGCCGGCCAGACCGCGGTTCGACCAGTCACTCAAGGCACTCGGTGCCGACCATCGTTCCGCCAACTCCGGCGCGCGCAATAGCGGCACGACCCGATCGCAACTGTCCAACAGCAAGTCAAGAGCGGTCATGCCTGCATTATCCGATGCTCGGCTTAGCGTGGCCGGTGCCACGGGATTTCGGTGACTCGCAAGCGAGCGGCCCCGTACGGCAGCAATGTCACCTCCTGCTCGGCGCCCTCGCCCGGGCACGGACTGGTCGGTGGTGGCGCGGCGGCGCCGTGCTCGAGCGTCCACTGTGGGATCTGGGTGGCCCGGCCACGCAGCCGGATCGGAGCACCGGCGACGGTGAACGGTGGACCGTCCATCGTGGACGTGAGCTCGGTCAGGTCCGGCGCGTCCGGGTCGATGGCGAGGCTGTAGTTCCAGGCGCCGGCCGGATGTACTTCCCAGTCGCCGTAGGGCTCCTCGCCGCCGATCTGCCGCCAGTCTTCCTCGATCGCGAGCGCGAACACCAACGGCCCACGGTTGATGGCGACCGCCGTGTCGGCCCGGATGTCAGCGCGGACCCCCGCTGGGAGGGTCAACTCGATTCTGTGGCGACCATTCCAGTCGTGGTGGAGCGTCAGCATCGTACCGGCCTCGGCCGCGACAGCGGTGCCGTCCACCAGGACGCTGGCGCCCTCGGCCCAACCAGGAATGCGCAGCTGCAACGGAAATTCGCCAGATCCCTCGACCGTAATCGTCACCCGGTCGGTGAACGGGTAGTTGCCGGCCACGTCGATCCGCACCGGGCGTCCGTCCACTGTGGTATCCACCTGGCACGGCGCGTACGCCAGGGCCGCCAGACCGCCGGCAGTCGGGCGCAACCACAACCGCGCGGCGAACTTGGGCCAGCCCTGGTGACGGTTGGCCGTACAGCAGCCGAAATGCGGCGCCAGCCCGAAGATATTCGCGTCCGGACCATTGTTGGTATAAACGCGATCTTCGGTGACGTGGCAGACGACCTGATTGGCCTGTTGGTCGTATTGATGCCCGCGTTCATTAGGGCGAGCGCTGGCCGGCAACGCGTTGAACGCGATCCGCTCCCAGCGTTCCAGCAGGCTTTCGTCCGGACCCCAGATCTCCACTGCGGTGGCCAGGGAGAACAGATACTCCACCACCGCGCACGTTTCGGTGCCCTGCGCCGGGCTGGTCCCGGCCAGATGTTCATCGGCGCTGAACAGCCCGGTCGGTTGCCCGTGGAATTCGTCCAGCTGTGCCAGCAGTCGGTCGAACGCCGGCCGTTGCCAGCGCTCTTCGCCCCGCCGAGACCAGACCGGAAATGCTTTTAGTCCCATCGCGACATTGACGCCGTGAGTGCTCAGGTACGCATCGTTCATCCACAGATCACCAGCGGCAGCGCGGAACTGCTGCAATTCCTCGTCGGTGACCTTGTGTCGCGAGGGCGTATAACCGGCCCAGTCGTAACCCTGCCTTTTCACCCGCTCGGCCGCGGCCAGCAGCCAGTCCTCATCGGTCAGCTCGTACAAACGGTCCAGCGAATAGACCAGATCGGCCCAGCGCACCCGACCCCATTCCTTCAACGGCCATTGCGCAAGGATCTCGTCGATCCGGCGGCTCAACCGCAGCGCCGCCGACAGAATCCGGTCGTCGGCGAACCTGGAATGGTGCTGCAGCAGGACTTTCAGCAGGACCATTCGCGGCCAGACATCATACGGATCGTGGTCGGTCTTATGTGGACCCATCCAGCCGTCCGAATCCTGATGGTCGACGATATAGCCGATCCATCGGTCAACCTTGCCCAGCAGCCGGTCGTCATCGAGCAACACGGCAAGCGGGACTAGCGCATCCAACCAATACGGCGCCCGCTCCCAACCTTCGGCCGCGCCGCCGATCCATGCGCTGTCGGCGATATCGGGCCAGAATTCGTCGAGGTGCCCGGCCATTCCGTCGGCCTGCAGTTCCAATTGCGAGCGCAGCCATCCGGACGGGCGGATGTCGCCGAGAGCCAGGACTTGGAATGCGGAGGATTCGATAGCCACTTGTGAACTCAACCCGTCTGTGTCGCGCTGATGTGCAACCACCGGCGATGCGATGCCTCGCGCCGGACCGCCGTGACCTCGAAACCGACGTCAGTCAACAGTTTCCGCAGCGGTTCTTCCCGGTGATAGGCAAAGAATCGCTGTAACCCGCTGCCGGAAGGATGCGGTTCAAGGGCCTCACCATCGCCCTCGGCGACGACGAGGAACAACCGTCCACCTGGGACACAGACCCGGGACATCTCGGCTAGTACGGCAGGTACCTGCGCATGCGGAATGTGCAGCATCGCGGCTTGGGACCAGACTCCGGCCAAGGAATCCGTCCGCAGCGGAAGAAACCGCATATCCGCCTGCACCAGTCCGGTCAAACCGCCTGCCGCCAGCATTGCCCGGGACAAGTCGAGACCGATGGCGGTCAGCCCATTTTCTCGCAGCAACCGCAGATCGCGGCCGGGCCCGCAGCCGATATCGGCCACCGGCCCGGCCGGCACGGCCGCGGCGAACTCCGCCACCGAGGCCACCAGCCCGGGAAAAGGGCCCCGATTGCGTTGCGCGTACTCATCCGCGACCACGTCGTACGTGTCGCGGTTCATGGCCACCGGGTCCATGCGGTCTCCCTCCGAAGGAGACCAGCCTGCCAGATCCGGCCGGCTCAGGGAACGAGCCGCCGCACCGGCACCAGCTGGAACCGAATCTCGTCCCGCGCATCGCCCGTGGGGTAGTCGCCCGCTTCGTACAGCACCCCGATTTCGCCATGGCCGGCCTCGGTCAGGTCCGAATATCCGGATCGGTCGGTGGTCAGTTGCTTGACCGGGGTCCAGGTCCGGCCGGAATCCGGGCTGGCGAAGATCGTCATGTTCTTACGCAGCGCCGGATCGACCGGCGTGCTAAAAAGTGCGAGACCGCCGTCGACCAACAGCGACGAGCCCTCGACACCAGGCGTACAAGCCAGATCGGTATCGGCCAGCCGGGAGCGCTGGCAGTACGCACGCCGCCAGCGCGATCGTCGTAGCAATTCGGAAGAGCTTCATCAACGCTCCCTTTGCTCGGTGTCTACAACAGACCGGCAACCTCAAGGTGCCGCCGCACGACGGCGATTTCGGCGTCGGACAGCGGCGTCGACGGTGGTGCCGTCGTGCTCGATTCAATGACGCCCAGGAGCTTGAGCGCGGCCTTGAACGCACCCAACGCGGAAGCGGTGCCACCCATACGCGTGGTGTCGCCGGCCTGTACCAACGAAAAGAGCCGGAAAAGCCGTTCCTGCTCGGCCTGGGCAGCGGCTAGATCGCCGGCCTGAAAGAGCTTGTACAGCCGCACATATCCGTGCGGGTCCACATTGCCCAGTCCGGGAACGACGCCGGCAACGCCCATGGCCAAGGCAGAATCGACGGTGAGCTCGGATCCGGTGAATACCGGGAAATCGGCCAATCCCGCATCGCGCGCTGCCAGTATCAACCCCCGAATACCGGCATCGTTACCGGTGGAGTCCTTGACCCCGGCCACAACGCCATCGGCGGCGAGTTGGACCATCGTGGCGGTCGGCAACCGGGTTCCATTCACCCGCGACGGAATGTCGTAGGCGTACACAGGGCATTCGGCCGAGTCGGCCAGCAGCCGGAAATGGCGTTCGATTTCGGTTGGATGGGTCGAGGAATAGAAGGGGGCGGTCACCACAACGGCGTCGGCACCGAGCTTGGTCGCTTCGCTGATATGACCGGCCACCCGGGCGGTGGACATGTCGATCGCGCCGGCGAGCACGGGTACCGCGCGGCCGGCATGGCGGACCGTGGTCTCGATAACCACGCGGCGTTGGGCATCAGTGAGTTGCGACGCCTCGCCGGTCGACCCGAGTACGAACAATCCGTTGACGCCGGCGCCCAGGAGATGATCAATGAGGCGTTCCAGGGACGGTACGTCGACCTCGTAGCTTTCGGTCAGAGGCGTAGCAAGAGGTGGTACGACGCCGCCGATCCGGATTGCGCTCATGGGTGATCTCCTGATGTGGTGCGTTTAGGCCGGCGGATTTCCGGCGGTCAACTGGCTCAGTTCAACGCGCTGAAAACAGATCTGCTCGTAAGGCCCGTCGTTTCCGGTCTCGTACAGCAGACCGAAACCGCGGTCGTCCAATTGCACCATATCGGAATAGGCGGCCGGGCGATTGTCGATGAGATGCCCGAGCGACCAGGTCATTCCGTTGTCGTGGCTCACCTGGATGCCGATCCGCTCGCGCCGATCGCTGTACGGTCCGGAGTAGAGCAAGGGTCCGTTGTCGAATTGCAGCAGCGTGCCTTGTACGACGGCGGTGTGCAGTTGGGGTTGCGATTCGTACGGCCGTTCCAGGGTGCGGCCGCCGTCGGCGGAATATGTGTCCACCCGGGTGCCATCAGCCCGGCCCTCCTGGTTCCGCGCGTTGAAATACAGCCGTCCGTCGGCCAATTCGGCGACCGTGTTCTCATTGGCGTTGACTCGGTCTTCGGCGTTGTCGTCGATAAAGCCGATTGTCCACTGTGCACCGCCGTCGTCGCTGTAAATGCAGTGCGCGCCATAGAGCGCCGGCGTCACGGTGGGGCCGAGAACCGAATGGTTGCACGGAATGACGAGCCGTCCGGTGCGTCTCAGGGCGATACCGTGCCCGGGACCGGTTGCGTACCAGCCCCAATCGTCGCGCTTGACCGCTGCGGTGATATCGCGTGGTTCGCTGAACGACCGGCCACGATCCTCGCTGCGTTGCACGAAAACGCGACGGGAATCGGCCGCCGAAACCTGATCGCCCAATATCTCGCGTTCGGTGGCGGCAGCGCCATTGCGGACGGTCAGCAGAATGACGATGTCGGTGCCGGGTATAACGACCGGGGCCGGATTGCCCACGGTCATCCCGGGCGCGGAGGCAACGACCGTTAAAGGACCCCACGTTCGGCCGTTATCGATGGACCGGCGCAGCACGATGTCGATCTCGCCGTGGTCGGCCGCGCAATGCCGGCGACCCTCGCAGAAGGCGAGGAGCTCCGGGCCGGCCTTGACCAGCGCCGGTATGCGGAAGGACGCATAGGATTCGGCGCCCGCTTCAAAGACGAGCCTGGCAGACATGGGACGTACTATGTCATGGTCTGCGCGCACCGATCAACCGTTGGGTAAAGCATTGCGGAGATCAGCTGCAGGAAATAGTGCCCTCGCGCCCCGGAAATCAAATGGCGATTCTGGTGATATCGATCGTGCCGATCTTGCTCATCTATCCGGCATTGCAGAAGCACTGTACGAAGGGCGTGCTCACCGGGGCGGTCAAGGCGTAGTCAGCCGGCCGTTCAGGGCCGCCGATGCTGGCCATTCGCCGCCGCGTCGGGCCCTGGACATCCGAGGTCGGTAACGTACGCTATTGACGGCAATCGCGCTCGCAGGTGGACGGTTGCCGCCGCGCAGCGCCGGGAGCCGGAGGTGGTCTGGTCTCATGCACGATGGGCGTGCTCCACGCCAGGTCGTGGCACGGATGTCGCGGGCCATCCAGGACGAGCTCATGGACCTCATACTGGAGCGCCAGCTGCAGCCCGGCGACCTGCTGCCGACCGAGCCGGAGTTGGTCGAAGAGCTCGGGGTGAGCCGTAACTCGGTCCGCGAGGCGCTCAAGGCGCTGCAGGCGTTGGACATTGTCGAGATCCGGCACGGCTACGGCACTTATGTCGGCCGGTCGTCGCTCGAGCCGCTCACCAACGGCCTGACGTTCCGGACGTTGCAGGGGATCGGCGGCAACGACATCCGGGCCATCGGAGAGATCCTCGAAGTACGGGAAGTGCTGGAGGACGGGCTGATCCGGAGGGTCGCGACGTCCATTCCGGACGAAGACCTCGCGGCGCTGTCCGATGTGGTCAAGGCGATGACGGCCAAGGCCAGGGCCGGCGAAACGTTTCCCGACGAGGACCGGGAATTCCACGACATTCTTTACCGGTCATTGGACAATCAGTTCATCGGCCAGCTGCTGCGGGCATTTTGGACCGTGTTCAACCGGGTCAGCAACCAACTTGGCGGCCACGACCCGGATCCGGCCGAAACCGCCCGCCGGCATCGGGCGATCTATAACGCGCTGCGCGGCCACGACGTCGAACGCGCGCAGAAAGCAATGGCTGATCATTTCCGCAACATCGATAACCGCGTGACGCAATTCGCGCCACGTACCAGCCGAGCGTCCAGGACGTGAACCGTGGCCATTTCCGCGCGCCCACTGATTGCCACCGACTTCGATGAAACCAGCCTGGCCGCGGCACTGCGGTCGCTCAGAGACTCGGGGATGGTCGTCGTTCATGACGCATATCCCGCTGAATATGTCGAGCGACTGCGCTCCGCGTACAGCGCATTGTTGGCCAGCAACCCCGAGGGTCGGGTCCAGCCGACGTCCGGGACGCAACACGTGCAGATGCAGATACCGCTGACGCAGCCATTCGCCGACGTGGCCACGGTCGCCCATCCGGTCGTCGTACAGATTATGACCCGAATGCTCGGCGCCGATTTCCGCTGCTCGTACTACAACTCGAACACGGCGTATCCCGGCTCGACGCATCAGCGGGTGCACCGCGATTCCGAACCGGTATTCCGGAGCCAACTGGGCGTTCCGACCCCGCCGACGGGAATTGTCCTCAACGTTCCGCTGTGCGATTTTACCGAGGAGAATGGCAGCACCGAGGTCTGGCCGGGCAGCCACTTGATCGTCGACACCGAGGATGATGCCGATATCGCACTGGACGAGCGGGTTGGCGCGCTGGCGTCGCGACGGCTGAACGTTCCGGCTGGTTCGCTGGTGTTGCGCGACCTTCGGGTCTGGCACCGTGGGACGCCGAACCAGTCGGATCATGAGCGGTCGATGATCGCGCTGGTTTACAAGCGAAGCTGGTTCGGCTGGATTTCCCGCGCGCTGCGGGTGCCGCGGTCCACTTGGGACACCTGGCCCGAACACGTGCAGTCCATTTTCAGCGAAGCGCCCATTGACGAGGATTAGGATTTCTTGGATTTGGTCCGTGTCTGGTCCGTGCCAGTGCGCCTAGATCCAGCCGTGGCCAAGGCGCGCTTCGGCCACCGCCGGCCCGGGATCGTCGGCGGGCAAGAGGACATGTACGAACGGGATTCGCCCCGCCGCAGTTCGGCACCGTGACTGCGCAGCCCTGCGCCGGCGCACTCCACCTCGGTGCCGGGTTATCCGCTGGGGAGGCCGGGTTGGTCGTGCATCGTGTTGCGTCGCGGCCGCTGCTTCGGGTCGATGATGGGCGGCGGAATGACGTGCGGAATCCCTTCGAGGAAGGCGATCTGCCAGCCCTCGTGATGAACGATCCAGTGATGGTGGTGGCATAGGAGTACGAGATTGGCTAAAGAGGTGGGTCCGCCGTCTGCCCAATGCTTGACGTGATGTGTCTGGCACCAGGCGGCCGGTGCGGTACAGCCGGGGTGCACGCAACCAACGTCACGGGCCACGACGGCTCGGCGGATCCCCGTCGGAATAGTGCGGGTGGCGCGGCCGATATCGAGCGGCTCGCTTTGGGATCCGAGCAGGATGGGGATGATGGCGGCGTCGCAGGCGATGCGGCGGGCGGCTTCGGCGGTGATGGGCGCGCCGGTGGCGAGTGTTCCGGTGCCCGGCCGCCGTGACGTGTCGTCAGATTGCTTGCTGCGTAGGTCTTCCAGCGCGATGGTTACGGTGACTTGGGGTTTCTCCCCGCCGACGGTGGGCAGTCCGCCGTCGTCGAGGGTCCGCCGACACAATTCGACCAGCGCGTCCGCCCTGCGCCGGCTCCCGCATCGGGTATCCGGCAGGCCGTCGTGGGCGGGTTCGGGTTGTGCCAATGGGCCCAGGGCAGCCTGCACGATGGCGGAGGCTTCGGAGTCGAGCCGGCCGCGTACATAATCCATACCGCCAACATCGCGGCGGAAGATGAGTTCGCGGCGGTCCGGCTTGTCCTCATCCAGGGTACCGTCTGGATCCAACACGGCGTGCAATCGTCGGGCCAGCACGCGAACGCGCTGGGGATCCATGTCCCGCGATTGTTCGGCCAGGAATTCCTCGGCCTCGGCTCGCTCCCGCACACCGACCGCTGGCGGGAGTTTCTGCATGGCTTGGCCGATCACGTGGACATGCTCCGCCGATAATGCGCCCTCGGAGGCGGCGGCCGCGGTGGCCGGCAATTCCGGTTCGACGAGTTCACCGGAGACGCTGACCGATCCCACTAGTTCATGGGCCGTGCGGACCCGGGCGTGCGCTTCACCCCGTGAGAGCCGTAACCGGGCCTGCAAGAACGCCTCGGTTGATAATCCTGCTTGCTGCCCGGCGATATCGCGGGCATGAAAGTCCGCCAGCTCCCGCGAGCGAGCGAACTCCAGTAGTCGAAACGCCGACTCCATCCCTTCCCTCCAAAGAATCGGCCGACTCCTGAGCCGGCAACCGCCAATATTCCGCCTCAACTAATTCCTTCACGACAGCATGCAACGACCCGATCAGATCCACCACGGATCGCGGGCCGATGCTCGTCGTGCTGCTCATACCAAAACTCTAGAACCACCCACTGACAAAAACGGCCGCGGAAGGAGGCGCCAAAAAAGAATTGATGCTTGCCATCAACCGGTCACAATCCGCGCCACATAAGCGATTTCGGCAGTTCTGCGACGGCGACAACGCGAGCGGCCGGGGTGCCCGGGTCGGAGCGTGCCAGTCGTCGGGGTCGCGGGGTGGGAGCGGCGGGGTGGTGGGGTGAGACCGGGAAAGTGGGGTGGCGGGCCAATCGGCTGGGCGCGCCGCGCAGCAGGCCGAGGACTTAAGAAAGACGTTCAAGGAATCCAGCAGCCTGCGGATTAACAAGACCTAAGCATCAATCGCTGCGAACGGTGTTCGCGGATACGGCGCGTCGCCAGCCGGCTGACGAACCTCTGGCTACGCTCCGGGCATGCGCCCCTCATTCCGCCCGACCCGATTCGCCGCGTCGTGGCACCTGATCACGGCGCTGGTCGCCACGGTGGCGTTGGTGAGCCAGCTCGTGCTGGTAA
>JBEDUI010000244.1:0-7304 GCA_040414495.1 Mycobacteriales bacterium | reverse complement strand
CAACCTACCGAGCGGATCAGGAGACGAGCGGCCGGACCTCGACCGTGTCGTTCGGCAGCATCGGGACCGCCTTGGCGTACTCGATCGCCTGATCCAGGTCGTCGGCCTCCACGAGGTAGAACCCGCCGAGCTGCTCGGCCGCCTCGGAGAACGGCCCGTCGGTGACGATGAAATCCGATTCGGACCGCCGTACGGATGTGGCCGTGGACGGCGGCCGCAGCTCGGCCCCGCCCTTGATGGCCGGGCCCAGCTTCGCTCCGAACGCGTTGTGCTGGGCGTACATCGCGTTCGTCTGCTCTTCACTGAGTGCCTGATAGGCGTCGTCGTTGCCGTAAATGAGCAATGCGTACTTCATCGGATTCCTCTCCCTGGGAACTGGATCTGTCCCCACGATGACGAACCAGCCGAGCGCGGATCGACAGCCTCAGCCGGCGACCAGCTTGTGCCGCAACTCCACCATCCGGTCGAAGGCCGCATCGACCTCAGGGTCGACCTGCTGACGGCCGGGGTCGGCGTCGAACCACTCGATGATCGCGCGGGCGCTCTGCTCGTACGGAATGCGGGCGACGTACTCCGGCACGAGCGCTTTCACCTTTGAGTTGTCGAAGACCATCGAGTGCGTTTTGTCGCCCAACAACCCGGGCCCGAACGGCGGGTACAACTCGGCGATCACGTCGGAGGGCAGGTGCACGATCCGGGCGGTGGTCCCGGCCGCTTGCGCGACGATGTGGTGGATCTGGTCCCAGGTCAGTACGTCGTCGCTGGTGATCTGGAAGCTGTCGCCGACTGCCCGGGAATTGCCGAGCAACGGTACGAAGGCGCGGGCGAAATCCTCGGTGTGCGTGAGTGTCCACAGTGAAGTGCCGTCGCCGTGCACCACGACTTCCTTGCCGCGCCGCATCCGGTCCACGACGGTCCAGCGGCCGGCGAATGGGAGACGGGTGTGGTCGTACGTGTGGGAGGGCCGAATAATCGTGACCGGAAATCCGGTGTCGCGGTGGGCGGCGGTGAGCAGGTCCTCGCAGGCGATCTTTTCCCGTGAATACGACCAGAACGGATTGTTCAGCGGTGTGGATTCGGTGACCGGCAGCCGGCGCGGCGGCGTTTGGTAGGCCGAGGCGGAGCTGATGAATACGTATTGCCCGGTGCGGCCGGTGAAAAGGTCGATATCGGTTTGCACGTGTTCCGGGGTGAACGCCACGAAATCGGCGACCACATCGAATTCCTGCCCGTCCAACGCCGCCCGTACCGCGGCCGGATCACGGACGTCGGCCTGGATCAACCGTGCGCCGTCCGGCACCGGACGCAACGTGCTCTGCCCCCGGTTGAGCACCGACAGCTCGATGCCGCGTTCGACCGCGAGCCGGGCCGAGGCCGAGCTGATCGTTCCCGTACCTCCGATGAAAAGCACCTTCAACGCCATACAGATCTCCCCACCGCGAAACGGAATGTGCGTTGGCTCGACCCTATTGCAGCTGGCGCTAAGCAGGGGCGGGGCCGCGCTGGCAGGCCGGGCACCAGAAAGCGATCCGGTCGTAGTTGCCACTGTGAGATCTGCCGAGTCGGGCCGTACGAACCGTGGTGCCGCAACGCCGGCAGCCTCGCCCGGCCCGGCCGTAGACCCAATGCGTATCGCCGCGGCGCAGGCTACCGGTCGTGGACTGCTCGGGATGGTTGCGGTTGGCGTAGATGAGCCGGTGCGCGTTCTCGACCACGGCGCTCAGGTCGCCGGCCTCGGACACCGGCGTCCACGGCGTCACGCCGGCCAGAAATACCAGCTCGTTCTCGTACACGTTCCCGATACCGGCCAGGTTGCGTTGGTCGTGCAACGCCTCGCCGAGCGGCCGCTGCCCGTCGGCCGCCAGCCGGCGCACCGCTTCGTCCGGATCCCAGTCCGGGCCGAGAATGTCCGGGCCGAGATGCCCGACCAGTGTCGCCTCCTGCGCGGTCGGCACTACGTCGATGTCGTGTAGCCGGAAACCCAACGCCTGCCAGTCGTTGTTCGCCAGTACGACCCGGACCTGGTGCGCCGGCCCGCCGGTCCATTTCGCGCCGGCCCGGATCAGCTGCCATTTCCCGTCGAGGCGGAAATGGCAGTGCAGGCTCAGGTCCGGCTCGATGCGGATCAGCATGTGCTTGCCGCGGGCGATCGCGTCGCGGACCGTCCGGCCGGTCAGATCGACCGTGGCCAGTCGCGGTACGCGCAGGTCGGTTGTCGTCAGGGTCCGGCCGGCCAGCGCGCGGTGCAGCCGCTGGGCGGCCAGCCAGACGGTGTCACCTTCGGGCACGGCACCCGTTCTAACACGCCGCGAACGTCTCGCGCGGGTCTGGAGATCGTAAGCTGCGCTGGTTATGGACATTTCTGAGCCGGTCGTGGTCGGCATCGACGCCGGAGGTACGCAGGTACGGGCGATCGTATGCGACCGGGACGGCAACCGCTGCGGCACCGGTACGGCCGCGGGAGCGAACCCGGTCTCGCGCGGGGTCGGCGATACGGCCGCGCAACTGGGCGTCGCGCTCTCGGCCGCGTTGGTGGGCATCGACCCGGCCCGGGTGGCGAGGATCGCGCTGGGGATGGCCGGCTCGCAGGCGTTCGGGGTCGAGCTGGCCGAGGTGCTGCCGGAGGTGGGGGAGCGGCTGGGTCTGCGCTGCGAGTGGTTGCGGTTCTCCGACCTGGAAGTCGCGTTCGCGGCGGGCTGCGCGGCCGATGACGGGCTGGTCGTGTTGTCCGGTACAGGAGCGGCGGTGGCCGAGATCCGGGAGCGGCGAATGGCCCGGTACGTGGACGGTGCCGGCTGGCTGCTCGGTGATCGCGGGTCGGGGTTCTGGCTCGGTTGGCAGGCGGCCCGGGCGGCGGTCGCGGCCCGGGACGGGCGGGGTCAGCCGACGGTGTTGGCCGAGTGGATCAGCACCGAGGTAGGCGCGCCACCGGCCGATCCGACCGCGTTGCCTGGAGCCGACCGGGGTACCCGAGACCTGGTCGGTGCGCTGTACCGTCGCCCGCCGGTCAGCCTGTCGGAGTTCGCGCCGCTGGTGTCGCGGGCCGCGCTGGCCGGCGACGCGGTGGCGATCGGCCTGATCGAGCGGGCGGCGCGGGCGCTGCTGGATGAGGTCGACCTGATGCTGCGGCCGGATACCGAATGGGTCGTACTGGCCGGCGGTGTCCTGCTCGGTCCGCTGCGTGAGCCGGTGACCGCCGGTCTGGTCGGCCGGTCGGTACGCATCGGCGAGGCACATGACGGCGCGGCCGGGGCGGCCTGGCGGGCGTTGCAGGAGGTGCCTGGTCTGCGGCCCGACGCTGAGGTGCACAGCCGGCTGACCACGGGCCGGGTTTCGTGATGAAACCCGGCCCGTGCTCGTTCAGCTATTCAGTACGCCGTCAACGCGGCGCGGAATGCTGGTCGTACCGTCGCGCAGCTCGTCCGGGAGTAGCGCCGCCGGTGCGCTTTGGTACGTGATCGGCCGCAGGAACCGGCGGATGGCGGTCGTACCGACGGAGGTGTGCAGCTCGTTCGTGGTCGCTGGCCACGGCCCGCCGTGGTGCATCGCCCAGGTCACCGCGACGCCGGTCGGGAACGAGTTATAGAGCACGCGGCCTGCCTTGCGCCGCAGCACCGCGGTCAACCGGCCCGGCAGGTCGGTCTCGCCCTCGCCCAGGTGCACGGTCGCGGTCAGCGCGCCCTCGATGCGTTCCAGCGCGGCGAACAGCTCGGCCTCGTCGCGGTACTCGGCCACGACGGCGGTCGGCCCGAAGCACTCCTCGAGCAGCGGACCTTCCAACTCGGACGCGGCCACCCGCACCAGCCGCGGCGTGGTGGAGAACCCGCCGTCGGCGGCGGCGTCCGAGCTGGCCAGCTCGCTCACGCCCGTGTGTCCGGCCAGCCTCTTCGAACCGGACTCGAACGCGTCCCGGATCCCGCCGGTGAGCATCCAGCCGGCCGGGGTCGCCTTGGTCGCTTCGCTCAACGCGGCGGTGAGCTCGCCGGCCGGTACCAATGCCAGACCGGGCTTGGTGCAGAACTGGCCGACGCCCATCGTGACCGAACCTACGTACCCTTTGGCGATCTCGGCGCCGCGCTCGGCTGCCGCGGCCGGGGTGACCACCAACGGGTTGAGGCTGCCCAGCTCGCCGTAGAACGGGATCGGGTCGGGCCGCGACGAGGCGATGTCGAACAGCGCCCGCCCGCCGCGCAGCGAACCGGTGAACCCGACCGCCCGGATCGCCGGGTGCGCCACCAGCGCGGCCCCCGCCTCCTGACCATGCACGAGCGCGACCGTGCCCTCGGGCGCACCGACCTTGCGGGCGCCTTCCAGCAGCCGCTCGAATACCCGCTGCGAGGTAGCCGGGTGGGCCGGGTGCGCCTTGATCACGACCGGGCATCCGGCCGCCAGGGCCGAGGCCGTATCGCCGCCGGGGACGGAGAACGCGAGCGGGAAATTGCTGGCCCCGAACACGCCGACCGGGCCGATCGGCACCAGCATCCGGCGCAGGTCCGGGCGCGGGCCCATTCCGGTGTCGCCGGCGTGGTCGATGGTGGCCTCGAGGTAGCCGCCGTCGGTGAGAACGTCGGCGAACAGCCGGAGCTGGAACGTGGTGCGGGTCAGCTCGCCGTTCAGCCGGGTCGGGCCGAGCGCGGTCTCCCGGTCGGCCAGCGCGACGATCGCCTCGCGGTCACCTTCGAGCGCGTCGGCCAGCGCCCGGAGCAGGTCGGCCCGACCGGAGCGGCCCATCGCCTCCAGCGCCGGAAACGCCGCCAGTGCGGCCGCACAGGCGGTGTCGACACCGGCCGCGGTCGTCTCCTCGGCGACCGTTTCGACAGCGTCGCCGGTACGCGGGTCGATGCTGGACACTGCGGTCACGAGCGAACTCCTTCCTGTACGCGATCGAGCGTGGCGCTGATGGCGGCAAGGCCTTCGACAACCGGCGTTCGTAGCCGCCCGACCTGCTCGATGCTGATGTCAACCGTGTCGCCGGCGCTCAACGTGAACGGCATTTCCGGGACCAGGCAGGTGCCGGTCGAGATCACGACGCCGTCGGGGAAAACGTCCGCGTGTCGCAGGTAGGTCACCAGCTCGTCGAGCCGCCGGTGCAGCTGGGAGGTGTTGGCTGTACCGCTCCAGACCGTGGTACCGCCGCGTTCGATCTCCAGCGTGATGCCGAGCTGGTACGGATCGGGAACCTCCCAGGCCGGGCGGATGCCCGGACCCAACGCCGCGCCACCCAGGAAAACCTTGGCCTGCGGCAGATAGAGCGGGTTCTCACCCTCGATGCTGCGCGAGCTGACGTCGTCGCAGACGCTGTAACCGACGATCTCGCCGGCCGCGTTGACGACGATTGCCAGTTCTGGTTCGGGTACGTCGACGGTTGAATCGTCCCGGACCGCGATCGGGGCGCCCTCGCCAGTGACCTTCCACGGCACTGACTTGAAGAACAGCTCCGGCCGCGGCGCGTCGTACACCTGCTCGTACACGGTGGCCGAGCGCTCGCTCTCCTCGACCCGGGCGGAGCGTGACTGCTCGTAGGTGACGCCGGCCGCCCACAGCTCCATGCGCCCGTCGATCGGCGCCAGCAGTGGGACTCCGTCGGCCGGCTGCGCTGCGCCACCGGGGGCTTCGCAGCGTTGTCGCAGCTCGCCGCTCGAGCGCGCCAGCAGGTCGGCGATGCTTTCCACGCCGGCAAACGCGGTGATCGTGTCGTCGGCCAATACGCCGATACGAATGGTGTTCCCGTCCAGATACCGGACGATATGCACGCGCCCTCCTGACTCCTGCTGACAACGGCATTACATCGTGTACGAACCTAATGCCTTCCGGTTTCCGACACGAACCCGCTCAGCGCAGCGGAAGTTCCAGATCGAGCTCGTCCCTTAATTCGATGCCGTATTCACCGACCGACGGAATGGTCGGCTTGAGCCGACGGGAGCGGGACACGGCCCCGGGCCGCAGTTTGACCAGCCGGAAGCCGCGACGCTGATAGAACCGGAGCGCGTCGAGGTTGTCGTTGGTCGTGGTGAGCCAGATTCGCTCGCTGTCACCAGCCTCAGCGACGGCCGCGTCCAGCAGCCCGGTCCCGATGCCCGACCGCCGGGCGGCTGCGCTGATGGAGACGATCTCCATCGCGCCGTCCTCGATGCGGTAGGTCAACGCGCCGACGATCTCGCCGTCCGACTCGGCCACCAGGGTGGGCAGCGTGGTCAGATCGGAGAGCACGCCGTGCGCGATGACCCGGGTGTCGCCCCATTCGTGCTCGAACATCGCGGCCAGCCGGCTCGCGTCCTTTGGCTCGGCATTGCGATATATCCGGTCTGGCGCGGGCCTCGGCCCCGATTCGTCCTGTTGGGACAGTCCGCGTACTGATCCGTACGTCGAATCCGGTTCATCGTGTGCCATCGACTCGCCTCCGCTCATCGCGCTCTTCTTGTTGGTACGGCGCTGCTTCCGGCTCGGCAACCGGGTTCGGAAAAGGTCCGATCATCGGCGGTTTCGAAAAGCTCTGTTTGAGAGCTATCCTCGGGCCGTGAGCGAGAACAACCTGGCCGCAATTTCCGACGATCTGCTGGACGCGATCGCGGCGCTGCGACGGCAGCTGCGGCGGTCGGCGGGTCGGCCGTGGCCGGTCGAGGAACTCACCGCGGCGCAGATCGAGCTGTTGCGGGTTGTCCGGCGCCGGCCCGCGGTCTCGGTCGCGGAGGCGGCCGAAGAGTTGGGCGTCGCAGCTAATACGGTCTCCACTTTGGTCGGTCAGCTCACCTCGCTCGGTCTGTTGACTCGGGCCAAGGACGGTTCGGACCGGCGGGTGGCCCGGCTCAGCCTGACCGAGTCGGCGCTGGCCCGGGTCGAATCGTGGCGGGACCGGCGCGCCGGTGCGGTCGGCGATGCGCTCGGCCGGCTCAGCGCCGAGGACCAGGACGCGTTGTCGCGGGCGAGCGCCGTGCTGCGTCGGCTCACCGATGAGGTACGGATGGCGGGGATCGGCACATGAGTGACGCGGTCGTTCCGGCTATTCAACGCAGTGGGTTGCATCACGAATTCGGCAAACACGTCGCCGTACATGATCTCGATCTGCGCGTCGACCAGGGCGAGGTGGTCGGCCTACTCGGCCCGAATGGGGCAGGGAAAACGACGACAATTCGGCTACTCAATACGCTGCTTCCGTTGCAGCGTGGGCAGGTCCGGATTTTCGGGCTGGACGTGACCAAGTCGGCGATCGCGGTACGGCGGCTGCTCGGTTATGTGCCGCAGCAATTGTCAATTGAGGCGGCGCTGACCGGTCGGGAAAACGTTTCGTGGTTCGCCCGGCTTTT
>JBEDUI010000243.1:0-9220 GCA_040414495.1 Mycobacteriales bacterium | reverse complement strand
TGCGGGTGCAGGACCCGGCTTACAGGTCGACTCGTCCGCCCCTGGGCCCCGCGAGAAATGTTTACTCGAATCGTGTCGCGGGTGCCGGATCGGGTGGGCGAGTCGTTCAGGTGCGCGACTAATACTCGTCGCGGGCAACGGCTTCGATTAATTCGCCGCGGACTCCGAGTTCGGCGTCGAGTCGCGCGGCAAGGCGCCGCGCTTTGGTTTTATTCGCGTTCTGGATGAGGTACCGCATCTTCGGTGCGTCCGGGCTGGCGAACCCGGCTCCGTAATGTACGGGAGTCATTGATGCCTCAACGGCCGCGACGAGTTTGTCGAGTGCCTCCTCGTAGCCGCAGCGCATAGCGGCGGCGCTGACGCTGTATTCCCAGCAGCGTTCGGTACGGGCCATGCAATCCAGCGTAAGGCGATGTCGGCCAGTTCGACCGGAAAATACGGCGGCATCACCGGTCCGGCTCGTTCGCCAGCCCGACCGACGCCAGCCCGACCGACGCGGCGTTATTTCACGCGCTGGTCTCGCGCGGTGAGCCGGGACCCAAGTCCCATGATCAGATCATGAGTGGATTTGCGCCCGAATTCGGTACCAAATCCACTCACGATCACGGGATTTACGGTTTGGCCGGGTGCGGTTCGGGTCGAGTCGGGTTGGCTGGGTGCGGTTCGGGGCCGAGTTGGGCTGCCCCCGTGCGGTTCGGGGCCGATGAGGCTGGTGAGCCTTCTGTGACCGCAGCTTGATGATCGTGATGGCTTTCGTCAACGTAATCGCGACAAAAGCCATCACGATCACCGAAAGGGGCGCGGGTCGGCGGGCAAAGCCGGTGGCGAGCAGTGCGGGGACGGGCAAACGCCGCGGAGTTAGCAACGCGGTACGTGAGCAAAGCGGGCCGGCGAGCGAACGCGTCGCGCCAGCGAACGCACCGCACCAGCGAACGCGCCGGACCAGCCAACGCGCCGGACCAGCCAACGTACCGCACCAGGAACGCGCCGTCGCAGCGGCAAACGTGAGGGACCAGGAAAGCGCCGCCGCACCAGGAAACGCGCCGCCTCGGCAGCAGAATCGATGGACTCACAAACGCGGCGGACAGCACACACGCTCGACGGTTGGATAATGCCCGGCGGACCGACAATGCCTGGCGGGCAAGGAAATCCGCGAGACTCCCGGCTAGCGACCCAGCAGTTTGCCCAGCAGTTCCCGTAACTCCAGATCGGCCTTGCGACCGATGTTCGCGATCAACTCCCGTTGGATGACGGTGAACGCGTCGCGGGCCTCATTGAGTCGGGCCGTACCGTCCTCGGTCAACGTCAGGCCGTAGGCCCGCCGGTCGTGCGGGTTACGGGTCCGCTGCAGCAGCCCGGCGTCGTCCAACTCGTCGACCAGTTCGAGGGCGGCCGGGGCGCTGATGCCGAGCTCGGTGGCCAACTGCTGCTGGGAACACGGTTGCCGCGCGTCGAGGATCGCCAGCACGCCGAAGTGTCGCGGCTCGAGCTTGAGCGGGGCCAGCGCCTCGACTGCCTTGGATCGCAACCAGACATGAGCCCGGTTGACCAGGTACCCGGTCCGGTCGACCAGCGATTCGATCAGCTCGGTACCGGCCAGCAGCGAACCGAGCAGCTGATTGAGCCGGGCCCGCTCGGCCGCGGACAGGCTCTCGGTGAACTTGGCCTCGCCGCGGTCCACCGCCGGCTGCCACTCGCGAAGCGCGGCCTGGCCGGCCTCGGTCGGCAGCAATGCGTACGAGCGCCGATCGGCGGGATTGCGCGTCCGGCTGACGAAGCCGCGCTTTTCCAGGCTATCGATCAGCTTGACGACGATCGTCCGATTAACCCCGGTGATTTCAGCCAGCTGTTGTTGGGAGAGCGGCCCGCGTTCATCCAGCAACGCCAGGATCACGATGTCCCGCAGCCGATGTGGTGCGGGCAGTGTGGCTTGGACGCATTCGACCGCCTGCACATAGGCGCGCCGCAAGAGATATCCGGTATAGCCGGTCAGTGGCCCGGAGAGTCGGGGCATGCCGGGAATCGTCTGTTTGCTCATCGTCGAAATCCACCGTACATTATCCCATTTGACCATTAGGTTGGTTGACGATTAGGTAAGTTGCACATCTGGCATGTGCAACGACGACCAATCGAATGCGGGGGAGCTAGCTGTGACCCGATCCTTGGCGGGCCTACTCACCGGGCATCGCACCAAATGGCTGGTGTTGGTGTTCTGGCTGATCGTGGTCGGCCTCGCCGGACCGCTGGCCGGAAAACTATCCAAAGTGGAGAACAACGAGGCCTCGTCCTGGCTGCCGGGCAAGGCTGAGTCGACCCAGGCGCTCAAGTTGCAGCAATCGTTTCAGTCGCAGAACACGCTGACCGCGGTCGTGATCTACGACCGCCAGTCCGGCCTCACCCAAGCCGACAAGACGAAGGCCGCGGCGGACTCCCGACAGTTCGCCACCGTCGGGAAGATCGACGGAAAGATCACCGGGCCGATCGTGTCGAAAGACGGCAAGGCGCTGCAGACGCTCGTACCGGTAAATCTCGGTAAGGACGGCTGGAACAACGCGCCCCATGTAGTCGACAAAATAAAAACCATCGCCGGCGGTGATACCGGATTGACCGTGCATGTCACCGGACCGCTGGGCAATGCCTCCGATTCCGGTAAGGCATTCCAGGGTATCGACGGCACGTTGCTGTTCGCCGCGTTGGGCGTGGTCATCGTCATTCTGCTGATTACGTATCGCAGCCCGCTGTTGTGGCTGCTGCCGGTGATTTCGGCCGCCGTCGCGCTGGCCACGGCGCAGGGGGTGATCTATCTACTCGCCAAATACGCCGGGGTTACGGTCAACGCGCAGAGCGCCGGAATTCTGACCGTCCTGGTATTCGGCGCCGGTACGGACTACGCGCTGCTGTTGGTCGCCCGATATCGCGAGGAATTACGCCGGCATACCGATCGGCATGAGGCGATGGCGGTCGCGCTGCACCGCGCGGGGCCGGCCATCATCGCCAGTGCCAGCACGGTCGTGGTCAGCATGCTCTGCCTGACGGCGGCCGAGTCGAACGCCACCGCGGGCATGGGGCCGGTCGAGGCGCTGGGCGTCGCGGTCGCGCTGGTCGTGATGATCACGTTGTTGCCGGCATTGTTGGTGATCTGCGGTCGGTGGGTGTTCTGGCCGGCGATTCCGCATTACGGCAGCCAGGAGACGGTCACCGGTGGTTTCTGGGCCAAGGTCGGGATCAACATTGCCCGGCGGCCGCGAATGGTGTGGGTAACCACGACCGTGGTTCTGGCCGGGGTCGCGGTCGGTTTGCTGCAGTTGCACGCGTCCGGGCTGACCAACGCCGAGTCGTACCGCGGCAAGCCGGACTCGATCGTCGGCGCGCAGGTCGTGGCAGCGCACTTCGACGCCGGGTCCGGTACTCCGGTGGTGATCATCAGCAACGCGCCGCAGGCGAACGCGGTCCGTACCGCGGCGCTCAACACCGACGGCATGGCCGGCGTGACACCGCCTGCTGTGAAGGGGAATCTCGCCTACATGCAGGGCACGTTGCGCGATGCCGCGGACAGTTCGGGCGCGTACGCCACGATCGATCGGGTGCGCGCTTCGGTCCATCAGGTGAGCGGCGCTGATGCGAAGGTGGGCGGCGGCAGCGCGGTCAACCTCGACGTGCAGCGCGCCTCCAAACACGACCGGAACCTGATCATCCCGATCGTGCTGGTCGTCGTGCTGGTGATCCTGATGATGTTGCTGCGGGCGGTGGTGGCACCGCTGATCCTGATCGGCACGGTCGTGCTCTCGTTCGCCGCGGCGTTGGGAGCCAGCGCGCTGATCTTCGAGAATGTGCTCGGTTATCACGGCGCTGATGCGGGTTTCCCGCTGTTTGTCTTCGTATTCCTGGTAGAGCTGGGAATTGACTACAACATCTTCCTGATGACCCGGGTTCGGGAGGAGGCGGCGCGGGTCGGTACCCGGCGCGGCGCGCTGATCGGGCTGGGCGCGACCGGTGGCGTGATCACCTCGGCCGGCGTGGTGTTGGCCGGTACGTTCGCGGTGCTGGCGACGTTGCCGCTGACCGCGTTCGCCGAGATCGGTCTGGCGGTCGCGCTCGGCGTGCTGCTGGATACGTTGATTGTCCGGTCGGTGCTGGTGACCGCGCTCAACCTGGACATTGGTCGGCACATGTGGTGGCCAAGCAAGCTGGCTCAGCAGCGCGACGTCGAGATCGAGGAGCTGGCCAAGGACCGGCCTACGTACGTCGGCTGATTCGATCGCGGACGCGGCCAGTCGGTATCGAACCGACTGGCCGTGGTGCCGCGGTTTGCGCCGGCTGGGTCGCGTTGCAGTGACCGGCGGTCCATCTGGCCTTGCGCCGGCATGATCGTGATGCCTTTCGTCAACGGAATCGATACGAACGCCATCACGATCATCGTTGTGGTGGCGTCTTTGCCGTGGCCGGCCGTTCATCCAGGCGGGCCACGTTTGCCCGTCGAATTCGTACGGCCGCCGCCTTGCGAGTCAGTCGGGTTTGTACGGGCCGGCCGTGGTGCGGGCAAATGCGCTTGGACAGGCCGGCCGTGGTGGCCTAATCCGGCGCGGGTATGCGTTGGCCAGGCGGCGGCAACGTGGCGGCCGGAATCGCGCAGCGCTGGCCAGGTACCGTCACCGGGTGCAGAAAAGCGTCGGCGAGAAGGGGAATCGATGACTCTGCCGCAGCCACGCGGCGACGCCGGGCGGGCCGGCCTGGCGGCGCTGCTGGCCAAGCCCGCCGAAGCCCTCGTAGCACTGGACTTCGACGGCACGCTGGCCCCGATCGTGCTCGACCCGATGACGAGCCGGATCGCGCCCGGCGGCCTGGAAGCCTTGCAACGGCTGGCTCCGCGCATCGGCCGGCTGGCCATCGTCACCGGTCGGCAGGCCCAGGTCGTGGTCGACGTCGGCGGACTGGCGCAGGTGCCGGGCATCGTGGTCGAGGGACAGTACGGGGCCGAGCAGTGGCGCGATGGCGTGCTCACATTGCCGGACCCGCCACCGGGCATCGACCGGGTACGTGAGCTGCTGCCGACCCTGCTCGATGGCGCGGACCCTCAAGTCTGGGTTGAGGACAAGGAATCCAGCCTGGTCGTGCACACCCGACGGGCCGCCGACCCGGACGCGGAACTGGCCCGGATCGCCCCCCGGCTGATGCCGGTCGCTCGCGAATACGGGTTGGATGCGAACACTGGTCGCGATGTGGTGGAGATGCGCCCGCCTGGCGTGGACAAGGGCGGGGCCTTGCGGCGGCTCGTGGCCGAACAGGCGCCGTCGGCTGTGCTGTTCGCCGGCGACGACGTCGGCGATCTGCCCGGATACGAGGCTGTTGCCCAAATGCGGGCTGACGGCCTACCCGGCCTTACCGTTGCCAGCGCCTCTGAGGAAGTCCCGCAGGTCGCTGACCAGGCCGACCTGGTTGTCGACGGGCCGGCCGGTGTGGTGCAGCTGTTGTCTGATCTGGCCGACGCGATCGACTGACGCCGCCCTCAATTCCGTAACCGCGTCGCCGTTTTCGTACAGCGTCTCGTCTGTCGATACACCGTCTCGCGTTCTCGTACGCTCATCGACGATTTCGTACGGTGTCGCGGAAATCCGTACGGCGTCTCGATTATCCGTACGGCGTCCACAGAATTCGTACGGCGTATCGCTGGTTCGTGCGGTGTCGCACAGTGCGTTGAGTTTTCCAGCGCGGCTCTGACAGCGTCTCGATCATCCATACAGCGTCTCGATTTCCGTACAGCGTTCCGCCGATTCGTACAGCGTCTCGATTTCCGTACAGCGTTCCGCAGATTCGTACGGTGTCTCAAAATTCGTACGGTGTAGCGCTAATTCGTACGGTGTCGCGGCGGAGACGGTCGGTCGTTGGTCAGTCGCCGGCGCGAACGGCCGCGATCTGCTCGGCGAACCACTGCGCCGGCGGCAATGCGGTTGCGGCGGCGACGAGACGCTGCGCCCGCGCGCTGCGTTCGGCCGGGTCCATCGACAAAGCCTCGTGCAGCGCTTCGGCGGTCCCGGTGACGTCGTACGGGTTCACCACCAACGCGTCCTGACCCATCAGGTCGTACGCCCCGGCCTCCTTCGACAGCACCAGCGCACAGCCATTATCCGAGAGGATGCAGCCCTCCTGCGCGACCAGGTTCATCCCATCCCGCACCGGATTGATCAGCAGCACGTCGGCGGCCCGCATCGCGGCCAGCGAGCCGGGGTAGTCGTGCGCCACCTCCAGGATCAGCGGCGCCCAGTCGTCGGTCGAGAACTCGTCCTCGATCTCGCGGCCCAGACGCTGCACCGCCGCCGTGTACTCCCGATATTCGGGCAGGTCGTGCCGTGACGGGTAGCTGTAAACGACGTGGCACACCTTGCCCTGCCAGGTCGGCCGGGTCCGCAGCAATTCCCGGTACGCGAGCATGCCGCGAACGATGTTCTTCGACAGCTCGGTCCGGTCGACCCGGCTGATCACCTGGCAGTCGCCGACGATGTCCCGAAGGTCGGCCAGGCTGCGTTCGACGTCGCGCCGGCCGGCCCGTTCCCGCAGCGATTCGGCGTCGGTCCCCAATGGGTGTACACCCACGTTCGTGGTGTGCCCCTCGAAACGGACCGCGTGATCGGTCACGTCGGCTTCGAGCAATTGGGCACAACATTGCAGGAACGCATCGGCCCAGCGGCGGCTGTGGAATCCGACGTGGTCAGCGCCGAGCAGGCTGGCCAGAATCTGACCGGAATTCGGGAGCATCGAGAAATACTCCGGCGGGGCCCACGGCGTATGCGTGAAGTGCCCGATCCGTACATCCGACCGACGTTCCCGCAACATCGCCGGCACCAGAAACAGGTGATAATCCTGAACCATCACCGTCGCGCCGGGCGCCGCGTCCTGCGCCAGTGCGTCGGCGAACGCGGCGTTGTAGCGCTCATACGAACTCCACTGCCGGCGCCAGGCCGCGTCGAATACCGGCTTGGTCGGAATGTCATAAAGCAAATGGTTGATGAACCACAACGTGGAATTGGCGATGCCGTTGTAGGCCCGGCCGAACGTCGGGGCGTCGATCGGCAGCATCCGTACGTCCAGATCCACATCGACCCCGGCCTCGGCCAGCCGACCGTCCGGCGCCCGCCGCGCCACCGTGCGCTCCCGGTCGCCCAGCGCGCTGCACACCCAGAGCCCATCTCCGTCAGCGAGAGCGGATTGCATGGCGCTGACCAGGCCACCGCCGCCGCGTTGGGCGCGAGTGCCACCGTGGTCGTCCGCGACCAGGGATACCGGTCCGCGGTTTGAGGCGATGAGCAACGAACGCGTGGACGACATGATCAAAAGGCTAGTCGTCGCGCGGAGTTCCGGCCGCTCGCAGTTTGGCCGGCTGCGAGACATGGAGTACGGGGTTGCCGGCCGATTGGCGCAGGAAGGGAGTAGCCTCCGGTCACCTTCGCCGGTTTTGGACAGCACGTTGCACTGCGCGTAACTGGGCCGTAACCCGGCGGCGGACCCGTCGTTGACTGGCAGTAGCACAGCGGTGTGCGGAACGACTCAGTTGGAGGCCTCATGGCTCGGTGGTTGGCGCGGGGGGTCGCGCTGGTGGGGATCGGCGGCGCGGTTGCGCTGGGTGGAGGCGCGGCGGCGTACGCCGACGGCCCGTCCGGCACGAGCGCCCAGGATCCGGTGTCGTCATTGACCAAGCAGCTACCTACGGCCTTGCCGAGTTTGCCCGGCCTGGACCCGAACGATCTCGGAAAGCAGCTACAGCAGGGTGCCCAGCAGTTGACCGGCGCGTTGCCGAGCGGGTTGCCGTTGCCGTCGAAGTTGCCGCTCGACCTGTCCGGCCTGGTCCCCAAGGCTCCGCTCGTCTGCGGTATCGGCATCGGGATCGGCGGTCCGATCAACGGCTCCTGCCCGGACAGTGGCCAGAAGATCACCAAGGTCACCAAGCCGGTGCCCAGCGTGGTGCGTAAGACCGTCGTCGTACAGGAACCGGCCAAGCCGGCGCCGACCAAGGTCGTGCAGGTGCCAGTCCCGGTCAACTACCAGCAAGCCGCCGCACCGACCGGCAAGCTCGCTTACACCGGATTCGAGACCGGCCCGGTGCTGGCCGCCGGATTGGCCGCGCTGATCGGCGGGGTTGTGCTCACCGCTTGGGCCCGCCCGCGGCGTTCTGGTAACTGATTTCGGTTCAACGCCGGCCCGGTCGACTATGCCGGCCCGGCGTTGTGCTGTCGCGATTCGGTTGTACGGCAGTAGGTTCTGAGGCATGTCGGGGTCGCGGGAGCATTCTGGGCCGGGTGATGCGCGGTCAGGTGCGGGCTCTGGGGCACGTAAGGACTCCGGATCGCCGGTCGCCGAGCGGCCGCGGGCGGATTCCGCGGGGTCGGTTGCCGAGCGGTTGCCCGAGGGGTCTGCGGAGGTTGTACGGTCGCCGGAATCTGTGGTCGGCATCGTCGGCGCCGGCACGATGGGTGCCGGGATCGCGCAGGTTGCGGCGCTCGCCGGCGCGCAGGTGTACGTCCACGACATCGACCCCGACCGGCTCGCGGCGGCGGCCGAGTCCGTGCGGCGCCGGATGCGACGGCTGGCCGAGACCGACCGGATCCCGGACGCCGACGCGGTACTGGGCCGGATTCGCTTCTGCGACGGCGTTTCCGCGTTGTCCGGCGCAACGCTCGTCATCGAGGCCGCGGTCGAAGCGCTGGCGGTCAAGGTCGCGATCCTGCGCGAACTCGAGGGGCACGTCGCCCCGACCTGCGTCCTGGCCAGCAATACCTCGTCGCTGTCGATCACGGCGTTGGCGGCGGCGCTGCAACACCCGGGTCGCTGCTGCGGCATGCATTTCTTCAACCCCGCCACCGCGCTGCCCCTGGTCGAGGTGATCAGCGGCGCGCAGACCGAACCGGCCACGCTCGACCGGGTCGAGGCCGCCGCCCGGGCCTGGGGCAAGACACCGATCCGGTGCGCGTCGAGTCCGGGATTCCTGGTGAACCGGGCCGCGCGTCCGTTCTACGGCGAGGCCCAACGGCTGGTCGAGGAGGGTGCCGCCGATCCGTCCACTGTGGACCGTATTCTCGCCGGCGCCGCTGGCTTCGCGATGGGCCCGTTCGCGTTGACCGATCTGGTCGGTCAGGACGTGAGCCTGGCCGTGGCGACTTCGATGTGGCAGGACACATTCCATGACCCCCGCTACGCCCCGACCCGGTTCCAGCAGGACCTGGTCGAC
>JBEDUI010000242.1:0-28391 GCA_040414495.1 Mycobacteriales bacterium | reverse complement strand
TGGTTCGCGACCTGGAGCAGGGTTTGGCGGTGGTGA
This sequence comes from Mycobacteriales bacterium, assembly GCA_040414495.1. GTDB lineage: Bacteria > Actinomycetota > Actinomycetes > Mycobacteriales > QHCD01 > DATAVB01. The sequence continues at coordinate 28,355 of JBEDUI010000242.1, read as the reverse complement.
ATTCCTACGCCGCCGAGCACCTGGAGGTCATCACCCGCGACGCCCGGTCGGTGGCCGACCGCGTCACCAACGCCGGCGCGATCTTCGTCGGCCCGTATTCGCCGGTGCCGCTGGGCGACTACTGCGCCGGCTCGAACCACGTGCTGCCCACCGGCGGCACGGCCCGGCACTCCAGCGGCTTGTCCGTACAGACATTCCTCAAGGGAATTCACGTGGTCGAGTACGACGAGAGCGCGCTGGCCCAGGTGAGTGAGAACATCGCCGCGGTCGCGTACGTCGAGGATCTGCCCGCCCACGCCGCCGCCGTACAGGTGCGATCCGTACGGCAGGAAACTGGATCGGACGAGTCGTGATCCAAAATTCACAGTCCACTGTGGACACGCCAATCACCTTGGCCGATCTGCCGTTGCGCGAGGACCTGCGCGGGCGTACGCCTTATGGCGCGCCACAGTTGGAAGTCGCGGTCGCGCTGAATACGAACGAGAATTCGTACCCGTTGCCGGCGCAGTTGGTCGAGGACATCGCCGCGGCGGTCCGGAGTGCCGCCGGCAGCCTGAACCGGTACCCGGACCGCGAGGCGGTGGCGTTGCGGGAGGACCTGGCCGGCTACCTCGGCCACGGGCTGACCGCGCAGCAGGTCTGGGCGGCCAACGGTTCGAACGAGATCCTGCAACAAATCCTGCAGGCGTTCGGCGGGCCCGGCCGGGTCGCACTCGGCTTCACCCCGTCGTACTCGATGCACCCGATCATCTCGACCGGGACCGGCACCGACTGGATCGACGGAATGCGGGCCGGCGATTTCACCCTCAGCGCCGAACACGCGGCGGCTGCGGTGATCAAGCACCAGCCGGACGTGGTGTTCCTCTGCTCGCCGAATAACCCGACCGGGACCGCCCTCGACCTCGAGGTCGTGCAGGCCGTACTGGCGGTCGCGCCGGGCATGGTCGTGGTTGATGAGGCGTACGCCGAATTCGCCCGGCCTGGGACTCCGAATGCGCTGACCCTGCTGCCCGGACACCCCCGCCTGGTTGTCACCCGGACCATGTCCAAGGCATTCGGCATGGCCGGGCTGCGGCTGGGCTACCTCGCGGCCGACCCGGCCGTGGTCGACGCGCTGCACTTGGTCCGGCTGCCGTACCACCTGTCCACGCTGACCCAGGCCGCCGCCCGGGTCGCGCTGGCGCACGCGCCGGAACTGCTCAGCACGGTCGAGCGGGTAAAGGTGCAGCGGGACCGGATCGTGGCCGAGTTACCGGGGCTGGGCCTGCGTTCGGTGCCGAGTGATGCCAACTTCGTGCTGTTCGGCAACTTCGCTGACTCGGCCGCGACCTGGCAGGCGCTGCTGGACCACGATGTACTGGTACGCGATGTCGGGCTGCCCGGCTGGCTCCGGGTGACCGCCGGCACCGAGCCGGAGACCAGTGCGTTCCTGGAAGCGCTGGCGACCGTGCAGAAGGAGAGGATTGAGCCGTGAGCACCCATCGGACCGGCCGCGTCGAGCGGGCGACCAGCGAGAGCAAGGTACTCGTCGAGGTCGACCTGGACGGCACCGGGAAAACCGATGTCGCCACCGGGGTCGGTTTCTACGACCACATGCTGGCTCAGTTGGGCAAGCACGGCGGCTTCGACCTGACCGTACGGACCGAGGGTGACCTGCACATCGACGCCCACCACACGGTCGAGGACACCGCGATCGCGTTGGGAACGGCGTTCGCACAGGCACTCGGGGACCGGCAGGGCGTGACCCGGTTCGGCGATTCGCTGGTGCCGTTGGACGAGGCGTTGGTGCAGGTCGCGGTCGATCTGTCCGGCCGGCCGTACCTGGTGCACGACGAGCCGGCGGTGATGGAGACCGTGGTGATCGGCGGCGATTTCACCGGTACGTTGGTGCGCCATATCTGGGAGTCGTTCGTCACCGCGTCCCGGATCGCCTTGCACGTAAGGGTTTTGTCCGGTCGCGACGCGCACCACATCACCGAGGCGCAGTTCAAGGCAGTCGCCCGGGCGTTGCGTACGGCGTGTGCTCTGGATCCGCGGGTTTCTGGGGTGCCGAGCACAAAGGGCGTTCTGTAAATGGGCACGGTATTGCTGATCGTCGGCGGCTTTCTGGTCGGCGGCGCCTACAGCATCTGGGCGCAGAGCAGGGACTCCGACGACAAGCGCAAAAGCAGGCAGGCCAAGGGTTTCGCGACCGCGTTGGCGGTGTGCGCGTTGCTGGCCCTGGCCGGCGGCGTGCTCCGGTTGGTGTAGGAGGCGGCGATGGGCGCACCGCGGATTGTCGTACTGGATTACGGCTCGGGCAATCTACGTTCGGCGCAGCGCGCTCTGGCCCGGGTTGGCGCGGACGTTACCGTGACCTCCGACCGCAGCCAGGCCCGCGCCGCCGACGGTCTGGTGGTGCCGGGCGTGGGCGCGTTCGCCGCCTGCATGGACGGGCTGACCAGAGCCGGCGGCGGCGATGTGGTCCGGGCCCGGTTGGCCGAAAACCGCCCCGTGTTGGGGATTTGCGTCGGCATGCAGATTCTGTTCGAACGCGGTGAGGAGCACGGCCTGCGTACCGACGGACTCGGCATGCTCTCCGGTTCGGTCCGCCGGCTGAACGCCGATGTGCTGCCCCATATGGGATGGAACACCGTGCGGCCGGCCGCGCAGACCGCGTTGTTCGCCGGAATTCCGGCCGACACCCGGTTTTATTTCGTGCATTCCTACGCGGCCACGACGACCGATGGCACGGTGACGATGAGCCAGCACGGTGAGCCGTTCGTGGCGGCGGTCGAACGCGGGCAGTTGGCCGCTACCCAGTTTCACCCGGAAAAGTCCGGTGACGCGGGTGCGGCATTGTTGAAGAATTGGCTCGGCACGCTCGGCTGACCCGCAATCCCTTGCCTGGCAGGCGATTTCCCTGAACGTAAAAGAACGGCATTGTTCGGCGCCCCCCGTAAGCGCCGAACAATGCCGTTACATCTCGGGATCAGCTGACGTAAGCCGACGAGATCCAGCCGATGTTGCCGTTGCCCATCAACACCTCGGCGAAACCGTTGTTCGAGAAATCGCCCTTGTACCAGGGCGAAGTGACGACCTGGCCCTTACTCTTGGTCGCGATCACCGCACCGCGAGTGGTGCTGGGCGCGTTGCGGACATTGACCGATCCGGTGATCGTGTACCGGGATTCGACGCTCGGCTGCGGGCTGGGCTTGACCAGGTCCGAGGCGTAGATGTAGCCGGTGCCGCCGCCGGACAGGCGCACGCTGTGGAAGCCGGCGGTGAAGTACGCGCACTCGTCCTCGGACGTCACGGCCTGGCCGGTGTGCTTGCCGCCGCCGTACGTGCCGCCGGTGAAGCTGGCCTTTTTGTAGATCGGGGTCGGGTGGCTGATGGTGTACGTGCAGCCGATGTAGCTCGGCCGGACCGTGTCGGCCTTCGGCGTGGCCGCACCGGCCGCGTTGGCTCCGGCCAGCCCAGCGGAAATCAGCCCGACCAGCATGGTCGCGCCAGCCCCGATCCGCACCAGACGTGTAAGCATGATGATTCCCCCCAAGGAAACGGATGTGAGCGCGTCATTCCAGCGCCCTGCGCGGCGGGCATTTCCCGTTCGCACCGAGGTAGATCCGGAGCTCACGAATTCGGTTGGGGAATTTCCGGCGTAACTTCGCGGCACCCGGCCGGCCTACCGGCGCTGGGCCGGAACGTGGGTTGGATACCCTACGGCGTAACGCCTTTCGTTCCGGAAGGCCGCTGATAGGAGTGCCCGTGCCGCTGACCCTGCTTCCCGCCGTCGACGTGATCGGCGGGCGCGCCGTGCAACTGGTCCAGGGTGTGGCCGGCAGCGAGCGGGTGTACGGCGAGCCGGTGCAGGCCGCGCGGCAGTGGCAGTCCGACGGGGCGCAGTGGCTGCACCTGGTCGATCTTGACGCCGCGTTCGGTCGGGGCGAGAACCGGTCCGTCATCGCCGAGGTGGTGGCCGCGCTCGATATCAACGTCGAGCTCTCCGGCGGGATCCGCGACGACGACAGCCTGCGCGCGGCCCTGGCCACCGGATGTACCCGCGTCAATATCGGCACCGCCGCACTGGAGAACCCGGACTGGGTACGGCGCGCGATCGCCGAACACGGCGATCAGATTGCGATCGGCCTGGACGTGCGCGGCACCACGCTGGCAGCGCGCGGGTGGACCTCCGAGGGCGGCGAGCTGTACGAGACGCTGGCCCGGCTGGATGCCGACGGCTGCGCCCGGTACGTGGTCACCGACGTGGCCAAGGACGGGATGCTGGCCGGCCCGAACCTGGAGCTGCTGCGCGGGGTCTGCGCCGCCACCGCCCGCCCGGTCGTCGCCAGTGGTGGCATCTCCAGCCTCGAGGATCTGCGCGGCATCGCGACGATCCCAGGGGTCGAGGGCGCGATCGTCGGCACCGCGCTGTACGAGAAATCGTTCACGTTGCCCGACGCGCTGGCGGCCGTCTCAGGGTGAGGCCGGCCGCAGCGGCGCCGCCGGCCGATCCGGCGTGATCCAATAGGAGCCAGTGGCCGGTCGTGAGGAGGCGCAGGTGAGTGTCGCGGTTCGAGTGATCCCGTGCCTGGACGTTGACGCCGGCCGTGTCACGAAGGGCGTGCGGTTCCTGGACAACCGCGATGTCGGCGATCCGGTCGAGTTGGCCCGGCACTACGACGCCGAGGGCGCCGACGAGTTGGTCTTCTACGACATCACCGCCTCGGCCCAGGCCCGCGACACGACGTACGACGTGGTGCGTCGTACCGCCGAGCAGGTCTTCATCCCGCTGACGGTCGGCGGGGGTGTGCGCACGGTCGAGGACGTCGACGCGTTGCTGCGGGCCGGGGCGGACAAGGTCTCGCTCAACTCCGCCGCGGTGGCCCGGCCGGTCGTACTGCGCGAGGCGGCGCTGCGGTTTGGCTCGCAGTGCGTAGTGCTGTCGGTGGACGCGCGGCGCAGCAGCGCGACCCGCAGCGGCTTCGAGGTCACCACGCACGGCGGCCGCCAGTCCAGTGGGCTGGACCTGCTCGAATGGGTGGTGCGCGGTCAGGCCCTGGGTGCGGGGGAGATCGTGGTCAACTCGATGGACGCCGACGGCACCCGCGATGGCTTCGACGTGGAAATGATCAAAGCCGTACGGGAGAAGACAACGGTTCCGGTCGTGGCCAGCGGCGGGGCCGGCGCGATCGACCATTTCCCGCCGGCGGTGCAGGCCGGCGCCGATGCCGTATTGGCCGCCAGCGTCTTCCATTTCGGCACGATGCGGATCGGCGAGGTGAAATCCGCGTTGGCCGCCAGCGGGGTCGAGGTACGTCCGGTCGGTTGAGGCGTTTTTCCGGTCTGCGCTTTCGGTGACCGGATTAGCCGAGGGATTTGCATAAATCGAGATATCCGGCGCGCGCTGAATACCTGCCCGCAGCGAATTTGGCTGACATAGTTTTCTTTATGACCTACGTAGATGCCGCGGGCGTTCGGACGTACTACGAGGTGAGCGGGGCGGGCAAACCGGTCGTGCTGTTGCATGGCGGGCTGGTAGGTGCCGAATCGTGGGCCAGCACAATAGCTGCCTTTGCCAACGAGCCTTTTACCGTTTACGCCCCGGAACGGCGTGGTCACGGTCATACCCGCGATGTGGACGGCCCGATCAGCTACGAACTCATGGCGGCTGACACGGCGGCGTTTCTTGATGTGGTGGTGGATGGGCCGGCGCATCTGGTCGGCTGGAGCGACGGTGCGTTGGTTGGTGCGCTGGTGGCCTTACGCCGGCCGGAGTTGGTGAACCGGCTCGTGCTGATCGGGCAGTACTTCAATCCCGACGGCCGACTCGGCGACGGACTGGTCACGCAATTGGCGCAGTGGCGGGATAATCCGCCGGCATTTCTGCGCCGTAGCTATGACCTGGTTTCACCGGACGGTCCTGATCATTTCCCGGTCTTTTTCGCCAAGATGCTGGATATGTTCGAGCGTGAGCCGGACATCTCGTTGAGCGAATTGGCCGGTATTCAGGCGCCGACACTGGTGTTGCAGGGCGACCGGGACGATGTGCGGCTCGAGCACAGCATCGCGGTGGCGGCGGCGATTCCGCATGCCCGACTGGCCGTGCTACCCGGCACGCATTCGCTGCCGATCGAATGCCCCAGCCTGGTCAATTCGCTCATTCTTAACTTTTTGCACGGCGGTCCGGCGACGCCGGACTGGAGCACCCTGACCGGCGATTGATCCCGCTCAGGCAACCGACCCGACCGCCGCGCTTTGTGGCGTACCAATCGACGACGCTCATGATCGTGCTGGCGTTCGTCAACGAATCGCGTACGACAACCCTCACGATCATGGTCCGATCGGGTGGGCCGCGATCGACATGGCGCTGATCGACCTTCGACACCGGGCCCGGGGCGTATACCGATTTCGGCTCGCTGAGCCCGGCCGGCACAATAGGCACCATGACCTCATCGGCTCGTCCTTCCGACCTCGACCCGACGATCGCCGCCCGGCTCAAGCGCGATGAGCATGGTCTCTTCCCGGCCGTGGCGCAGCAGTACGACACCGGCGAAGTGCTCATGCTCGGTTGGATGGACGACGAGGCGCTGCATCGCACGCTGACCACCGGTCGCTGCACGTACTGGAGCCGGTCCCGGCAGGAGTACTGGGTCAAGGGCGAGACGTCCGGCCACCAGCAGTGGGTCAAGTCGGTCGCCCTGGACTGCGATGCCGACACCGTGCTGGTCAAGGTCGACCAGGTCGGCGCCGCCTGCCACACCGGTGATCGCACCTGCTGGGATGCCGACCAACTCGACGCCGTCGTGGGGGAGCGGCCGGTCGAAGGCTCGGTCGCATGAGCGGGACCGTCAATCTCGATCGGGAGGAGTTCCGCGAGCTCGCCGCCACGCACCGGGTCATCCCGATCACCCGTCGCTTGCTCGCCGACAGCGAGACCCCGGTCGGGGTATACGGCAAACTGACGGGCGGGCAGCCACGTTCAAACGGCACCTTCCTGCTCGAGTCGGCCGAACACGGCGTCTGGTCGCGGTATTCGTTCATCGGCGTGCGCTGTCCGGCCGTACTGACCGAACGGGACGGGCACACACTCTGGCTCGGCGACGCGCCGTTCACCGACTCGCCGGACGATCCGCTGCAGGCGGTACGGGACACGATCGAGCGACTGCGTACACCCCGGTTCGACGACCTGCCGCCGCTGACCGGCGGGCTGGTCGGGTACGTGGCGTACGACGCGGTGCGCCGGCTGGAACGGTTGCCCGAGCTGGCCGAGAACGATCTGCGGCTGCCGGAGCTGGCGATGCTGTTCCCGGTTGACCTGGCCGTGTTGGACCACTCCGAGGGATCGATCCTGCTGGTCGCCAACACGTTCCCGACCGGTAGCGACGACGCCGATGAGCACTACGACGACGCGGTGAACCGCCTCGACGCCATGCACAAGCGGCTGACCGAGCCGACGCCGGCGACCGTCACCACACTGCAGTTCCCCGAGCCGCGGTACGTATCGCACACCCCGGCCGGGATCGGCGACGGCGTGAAACGGGCGGTCGAGGAGATCCGGGCCGGCGAGGCGTTCCAGATCGTGGTCTCGCAACGGTTCGAGATGCAGACCGACGCCGAGCCGCTGGACGTCTACCGGGTACTGCGTACGACCAACCCCAGCCCGTATATGTACCTGCTGCGTTTCCCCGACGGCACCGACGTGGTCGGCTCCTCGCCGGAGGCGCTGGTGAAGGTGACCGGTGGCCGCGCGCTGCTGCACCCGATCGCCGGCACCCGGTGGCGTGGTGACACACCGGCCGAGGACGCCCGGCTGGCGACCGAACTGCTGAACGATCCCAAGGAGCGGGCCGAGCACGTCATGCTCGTCGACCTCGGCCGCAACGACCTGGGCCGCACCTGCAAGCCGGGCAGCGTCGAGGTCGTGGACTTCATGGACATCGAGCGTTACAGCCACGTCATGCACCTGGTGTCCACTGTGGTCGGTGAGCTGGCCGAGGGGAAGAACGCGTTCGACGCGTTCACCGCGTGCTTCCCGGCCGGCACGCTCTCGGGTGCACCCAAGCCGCGGGCGATGGAGATCATCGAGGAACTCGAACCGGTCCGCCGCGGCCTGTACGGCGGCACGGTCGGGTACCTCGACTTCGCCGGCGACCTGGATATGGCGATCGCGATCCGGACCACGCTGATGCGCGAAGGCAACGCGTACGTCCAGGCCGGTGGTGGCATCGTCGCCGACTCCGACCCGGCTGCCGAGGAGCAGGAGTCGCAGAACAAGGCCCGCGCGGTACTGCGGGCCATCGCCGCCGCGGAGACGTTACGGCAGTGACCTCTCGGGTACGTGGGTCTGCCGGCGCGGACGCAAACGCGCCGCAGCGGCAGGTTCACGCTGCCCGCCGCGAGTTCGTCATCGCCCTGATCGCGGCGGTGGTCGGCGCCGGGTTGCTGTTCCTGGCTGGCAGCCGCGGCTGGGTCACGCTGTCGGTGTCGCGGGGCCGGCCGCTGCCCGACCTACGTCGCACGGTCTCCGGCTCAAAGGCGATTCCGCTGATCTACGCCTTGGCCGTACTCGGGCTGGCCGGCGTGGTCGCGTTGCTGGCCACCCGGCAACTGGGACGGCGCATCGTCGGTTTGCTGCTGGCGCTGGTCGCGGTGCTCGGCCTGATCTGGCTGGCTCGGGATCTGGGTGGTATCTCGGCCAGCCGGGCCGAGTCGCTGCTAAGTGACGCCGGGCCGGTCGTCGGAGTACCGGCGCATGCGCACATCAACGCCGACGTACACACGTTGCCGGCCGTGCTCGCGGTGCTCGGTGCGCTGCTGTTGGCGCTGGTCGGGCTGGCCGCGGCGGTTCGAGGCGGCGGCTGGCCGGCCATGGGCAGCCGATATGATCGGCCGAGGCAGACGCCGGATCGGACTGCTCGTGGAGTCGAGCGCGAAGACGCCGGGGATTCCGTTGCCGCCCGGGACGACGACGTCAGCGGCGGAGCGGAACGTGCGACGAGGCCGTCGGCGGGAGCCGATCGGAGGCTGTGGGAGGCGCTCGATCGGGGTGAGGATCCCACCGCCGGCGAGGATTCACGGCCTGAGTCCGGCTGAGCCGCTGGGGGCCAGAGCGGGTCAGCGCCCCCTGGGGGCGAGGGGACCGGGCGCCGTCGTGCTGGATAGCATGGCGGGACCCGTTTGAACATGAGGGGATTCACACTGTGAGCGTTCTCGGCGACATCCTCGTGGGGGTTCGCGAGGACCTCGCGATCCGAGAGGCGGCCACTCCGTTGGCCGAGCTGAAAGTACTGGCCGAGCGCCAGCCACCGCCGCGCGATGCGATGGCGGCGCTGCGGGCTCCTGGCGTCGGCGTCATCGCCGAGGTAAAGCGGGCCAGCCCGTCGCGTGGACAGCTCGCGGCGATCGCCGATCCGGCCGCGTTGGCCCGGGAATACGCCGAAGGCGGCGCCCGGATCATCAGCGTGTTGACCGAGGGCCGGCGTTTCAACGGGTCGCTCGAGGATTTCGATGCGGTGCGGACCGCGGTCGACGTTCCCTTGCTGCGCAAGGATTTCGTCGTTTCCTCCTACCAGGTGCATGAGGCCCGGGCGCACGGCGCGGACGTGGTGCTGTTGATCGTCGCGGCGTTGGAGCAGAACGCGTTGGTCAGCCTGGTCGAGCGGGTGGAGTCGTTGGGCATGCTGCCGTTGGTTGAGGTGCACGACGAGACCGAGGCCGACCGGGCACTGGCCGCGGACGCCAAGGTCATCGGCGTCAACGCGCGCAACCTCAAGACCCTTGAGGTAGACCGCAGCGTGTTCGAACGGATCGCCCCCGGCCTGCCCTCGCACGTGGTGAAGGTGGCCGAGTCCGGGGTCCGGGATACCCACGACCTGATCGGATACGCGGCCGCCGGCGCCGATGCGGTGCTGGTCGGCGAAGGTCTGATCACCAAGGACAGTCCACGGCAGGCGGTGGCCGATCTGGTGACGGCCGGCGCGCATCCGGCCACTCCGGGGCCGGCCCGATGAGCGAATCGAATTCCATGACTACTACGCAACCGGACAGTGTGGACAGTCCTGATGCGACAGGGCATTTCGGGCCGTACGGTGGGCGTTTCGTACCCGAGGCGTTGATCGCGGCGCTGGACGAATTGACCGCCGAATACCGCGCCGCGCAACATGATCCGGAATTCCAGGCGAGGCTGGCCGACCTGCTGAGCAATTACGCCGGTCGCCCCAGCCTGCTCACCCCGGCACCCCGGTTCTCCGCCCATGCCGGTGGCGCGCAGATATGGCTCAAGCGCGAGGACCTCAACCACACCGGCGCGCACAAGATCAACAACGTTCTGGGCCAGGCCCTGCTGACCAAGCGGATGGGCAAGCCGCGGGTTATCGCCGAGACCGGCGCCGGCCAGCACGGCGTAGCCGCCGCGACCGCCGCCGCCCTGCTCGACCTCGAGTGCACGGTGTACATGGGCGAGGAGGACACCCGGCGCCAGGCGCTGAACGTCGCCCGAATGGAGTTGCTGGGCGCCACGGTCGTACCGGTACGCAGCGGGTCGCGCACGTTGAAGGACGCCATGAATGAGGCGTTCCGCGACTGGGTCACCAACGTGGAGACGACGCACTACCTGATCGGCTCGGTCGGCGGGCCGCACCCGTTCCCGATGATCGTCCGCGACTTCCAGCGGGTCATCGGCGTCGAGGCGCGCGAGCAGATCCAGCAGCAAGCCGGCCGGCTGCCCGATGCGGTGTGCGCCTGCGTCGGCGGCGGCTCCAACGCCATCGGCATTTTCCATGCGTTCCTGGGCGACGCCGCCGTGAAGCTGTACGGCTTCGAGGCCGGCGGCGAGGGCGTGGCGACCGGTCGGCATGCGGCCGCGATCACCGGCGGAACCCCGGGCGTACTGCACGGCGCCGCCTCGTACCTACTACAGGACGAGGACGGCCAGACCATCGAGAGCCACTCGATCTCCGCCGGCCTGGACTACCCGGGCGTCGGACCCGAGCACGCGCACCTGCACGACGCCGGCCGGGTGACCTACCGCCCGGCGACCGATGCCGCCGCCATGGACGCATTCCGGCTGCTGTGCCGGACCGAGGGGATCATCCCGGCCATCGAGTCGGCCCACGCCCTCGCCGGTGCGCTCGAACTGGGCCCGGAACTCGGCCCGGACGCGATCATCGTGGTCAACCTGTCCGGTCGCGGCGACAAGGATGTGGACACCGCGGCCCGGTGGTTCGGCCTGATCGAGGGCGGCGAGGCGCCCGAGGTGGCGTCCTCGTGAGCGGTTTCGGCGATCTTCGGAGGACACGGTGAGCGTGCTGGGCGAGGTCTTCGGTCGGGCTGCGGCCGAGGACCGGTCGGTGCTGGTCGGCTGCCTGCCCGCCGGGTTCCCGACCGTTGATGGCGGCATCGAGGGGATGCGGGCGATGGTCGCCGGCGGCGTCGACGTGATCGAGGTCGAGTTGCCCTACAGCGACCCGGTGATCGACGGCCCGACCATCCAGGCCGCCTCCGAGATCGCGCTGCGAGGCGGAACCCGTACCCGCGACGTGCTGCGAACGATCGAGGAACTGGCCGGGAGCGGCATCCCGACCGTACTGATGACGTACTGGAATCCCATCGTGCGCTACGGCGTGGACCGGTTCGCGCGCGACTTCGCCAGCGCCGGCGGCGCCGCTCTCGTCACGCCGGACCTCATCCCGGACGAGGCGTCGGACTGGCTGGTCGCCAGCGACGTACACGAGCTGGACCGGGTCTTCCTCGTCGCGCCCGGCTCGACCGACGAGCGGATCGCGGCGGCCGTGGCCCAGTGCCGCGGCTTCGTCTACGCCACCTCGGTCATGGGTGTGACCGGTGCCCGGGAACAGACCAGTTCGGCCGCACCGGAGTTGGTACGTCGGGTCCGTAAGGCGACGTCCGATCTGCCGGTCGGTGTGGGCCTGGGGGTACGCAACGGCGAGCAGGCGGCCGAGGTCGGTTCGTACGCCGACGCGGTGATCGTCGGGTCGGCGTTCGTGCGGTGCTTCCTTGACGCGCCGGACCTCTCTGCCGGCTGCGCCGCGGCCGAGAAGCTGGCAAACGAACTGGCCGAGGGCGTACGCAACCGCCACTGATCGACTCGGCGGACACATCTTTGCGCCAGTGCCCGGGTCAGCGAGCCGGACAACCGGGTGACGCCGTACCTTAGGCGGGTGAACCTTGCGTCCCTGCCCAGCCCCACGGTCAACGCCTGGCAGATCGGGGCACTGGCGATCCGCGCCTACGCCCTCTGCATCATTGCCGGTGTCATCCTCGCGATCTGGATCACCGAACGGCGGTGGGTCGCCCGTGGCGGTCGGCCCGGTGTCGTCATCGACGTAGCGGTCTGGGCGGTTCCGTTCGGTCTGGTCGGGGCGCGGCTGTACCACGTCTTCACCGACCCCGAGCTGTACTTCGGCTCCGGCCGGCATCCGATCGACGCGTTCAAGATCTGGGACGGCGGCCTGGGCATCTGGGGTGCGGTCCTGCTCGGGTGCCTCGGGGCGTGGATCGGACTGCGCCGGCGGGGGTTGCCCTTCGCCGCGTTCGCCGATGCGGCCGCGCCCGGAATCGCCGTAGCGCAGGCGGTTGGGCGGCTCGGCAACTGGTTCAACAACGAGCTGTACGGCCGGGCGACCTCGCTGCCGTGGGGCCTGACCGTGCACAACATCGACTCCGGCACGCACCACTCGGTCGGTACGCTGCCCGGTCACTACCAGCCGACGTTCCTGTACGAACTGCTCTGGGATCTGGGCGTGGCGGGCCTCGTGGTGTGGGCCGACCGGCGCTTCACCCTCGGCCGCGGCCGGGCGTTCGCGCTCTACGTCATGGCCTACACCGTCGGGCGGGGCTGGATCGAGTACCTGCGGATCGACCACGCCAACCACTTCCTCGGGCTGCGGCTGAACGACTGGACGGCCATCATCGTGTTCGCCGCGGCGCTGGCGTTCTTCATCCTGCGGCGTGGGCCGCGCGAGGACCCGGCCGAGCTTCGTGGCGGGGAGCCCGACTCTGGCGCTGAGGACGAGGTGTCCGAAGAGGAAGGTGAGGCTGTCCAGCGTGTTACATCCGACAGCGACCTGACCGAATCGGACGAGGCGACAGAAGTACCCTCGGGCGAGTCCGAAGAACCCGCCAACGCGCAGTCGCGGAGGCAGTCAATCGAGGAGTGAGCCGTGGCGACCAGCGTCGGTACCACCGAGTCACCGGACAGTGCGGAGATCCATCACGATCACCGCGACGTCACCGGGGGAGCGCTACGACCGGCGGTGTTCGGCGTCATGGACGGCCTGGTCTCGAACGTCTCGCTGATCGCTGGTGTGGCCGGCGGTGGGGTCGCCTCGCACACGGTCGCGCTGACCGGACTGGCCGGGCTTATCGCTGGCGCCGTATCGATGGCGACCGGTGAATACACCTCAGTGTCCTCGCAGACGGAGTTGACCCGGGCCGAGATCGCGATCGAGCAGAAGGAGATCGCGCAGCGGCCGGATGCCGAGAAGAACGAGCTGACCGAGCTCTATATCTCCCGGGGCGTCGAACCGGAGCTGGCGCACGAGGTCGTCGAGCAACTCTCCCGCGATCCCGAACAGACCTGGCGGATCCACGCCCGCGAGGAGTTGGGCGTCGACCCCGATGATCTGCCCTCACCGTGGATGGCGGCGGCGTCCTCGTTCGCGGCGTTCGCGGTCGGGGCGATCCTGCCGCTGTTGCCGTACCTGCTGGGCGCGTCCTCGTTCCTGGTCTCGGCGATCCTCAGCGCGGTCGGGCTTTTCGTGGCCGGTGCGGTGGTCGCCCGGTTCACCAACCGCACCTGGCTTTACAGCGGGGTACGGCAGCTGCTGCTCGGCGCGATGGCGGCGGCGGTTACGTACGGTATCGGCAGTGCGATCGGGGTCGGCATCGGCTGATCCTGCGGCCCCTGATGGGCGCTGACCGGCGCTCGGGGCTGGCGAGTATCGTCCACCCACAGCAACGTCGGTGGGGAGGGACGACGTATGGCCCTGGAGCGCGTGTTCACGGTGCCGGCCGGGTCGGCCGCGGTCTGGGATGTCGTGTGCGATCTGGAGAAGCTGGTCCGGTGTCTTCCCGCGTTGTCGCAGGTCACGCCCGAGGGTGACGCCATCACCGGCCGGCTGCGCCTGCGGGTCGGCTCGAATCAGATCACGTACTCCGGCCAGCTCGCTCTCGACACCGTGGCCCGGGAGGCCCGCGAGGTTACGGTTGCCGCGTCCGGAGCCGAGGTACGTGGCGTGGGCAAGGTGTCGGCGTCGGTACGCATCGGTGTGCGGGAATCCAGTGCGGGCACGCAGGTCACCCTGGTGGTGCGGCCCACCGGTTCAGGGCGGATCGTCGGCTTCGACCAGGACGCGGTACGTGATGCCGGCGATCGGTTGCTGGATCGGTTCGTTGAGGCCCTCGGCGCGCGATTGGGTGGGGTGATACCGGCCGAGGACGCGTTGATCCTGGTGCCAGGGCCCGTCGCGGACGATGGCGCTGAGGTCGCGCCGGCTGCGGTCGGGTCGGCTGGGGCGCCCGAGCCTGAGCCGGTTTTGGCGTCGGTGACCAGTATCGCGGGGGCGGTGGCGGTACGGTCGGCCGCTCGCCGAGGTGCCGCAGTGAGTGCGGTAGCGGTGCTGTTGGCGTTGGTGACGCTCTGGGTGTCACACCGCCGCCGTACCGGCTGATGTGTTGGTGTCGCTCTGGAATTCGCGCCGGCTGCTGAGTTAGCCGCCGCTCTGGAATTCGCGCCGGCCGACGCCGCTGATAAAATCCTCTCGTACGAATCCCGGTTATTGCATTGCTGGATTCTCGGCGAGTCCGCAGATAAATTTCAATTCAGTCCGTCCACTATGGACTGAGACTCGGTGGCGGCCTTATGTAGGCGCGACTCTCGTCAACATCAACTCTGGAATCGCTTATGTGGCGCGGATTGTGACGTGTTGGTGACCAGAAGTAATTCTTTTTCCTGGTCGTTCTGGGGCCGGTTTTTTCGGTGGGTGGTTCTAGAGTTTGGGTATGAGTAGCGCGACGCCTTTTGACCCGGATCCGTTGGAGGATCTTCTCGGGTTGATGGAGGCTGTCGCGGATCGGTTCGATCAGCAGGAGTTGTGGCGTTCGCGCGGGCCGGCGTTGGCCGATGCGACGGAACGATATGAACGGGTGGTGCGGCGGTTCGAGTTTGGTCGGCTTCGGTTCGTTTCTGAATGTGCGGTGCAGGATGTCGCCGGCCAGGAAGCCGGATTAACGACCGAGGCATTCTTACAGGCCCGGTTGCGGTTGTCGCCGGGTGAGGCGAAGGCACGAGTCCGCTCGGCGCAGGAATTAGTCGGCTCGGTCAGTGTTTCGGGTGAGATTGTCGAACCGGAATTGCCGGCCACCGCTGCCGCCGCCTCCGAGGGCGCACTGTCGGTGGAACATGTGGGGGTCATCGGGCAGGCGATCAAGCAGTTGCCGCCGGCGGTCGGTGCACGGGAGCGAGCTCAGGCCGAGGAATTTCTGGCTGAGCAGTCCCGGGAAATGGACCCACGTCGCGTCCGCGTACTCGCTAAACGACTGCACGCGGTATTGGATACAGACGGCACCCTCGATGAAGACAAGCCGACGCGCCGCGAACTGATCTTCCGCCCCGACGTTGGTGGCATGGATTATGTCCGCGGTCGGCTCGACTCGGAGGCCTCCGCGACCGTTCAAGCTGTCCTGGGCGCGTTGGCGCAACCCGAACCAGCCCAAGACGGCATGCCCGATACGCGGTCCGGGAGCCGGCGCATGGCTGACGCGTTGGTCGAGTTATGTGGCCGGGCGCTGGCCGACGGCGGACTTCCGGCGGTTGGCGGGGAGAAACCCCAGGTCACCGTCACCATTGCGCTGGATGACCTGCGCGGCAGGCACTCTGACGACACATCGCGGCGGCCCGGCACGGGAACGCTGGGCACAGGAGCGGCGATCACGGCCGAAGCCGCCCGCCGCATCGCCTGCGACGCCTCGATCATCCCCATCCTGCTCGGATCCCAGAGCGAACCGCTCGATATCGGCCGCGCCACCCGAACAATTCCGACGGGAATCCGTCGCGCCGTGGCCGCTCGCGATATCGGCTGCGTACACCCCGGCTGCACGGCGCCCGCGGCCTGGTGTCAGACACATCACGTCAAGCACTGGGCCGACGGCGGACCCACATCCTTAGACAATCTCGTGCTGCTATGCCACGGCCATCACTGGATCGTCCACCACGGCGGGTGGCGTATCGAATTTCTCAAGGGGATTCCGCACTTTATTCCGCCGCCGATCGTCGACCCGCTGCGGCGGCCGCGACGCAACACCATGCACGACCAACCCGGCCTCCCCAGCGGGTAAGCGCGCAGCGAGGGGGAGCGTCGCGGCCGGGAGGCCGCCAAGACAAGGTGCCGAATCGGCTTGCCCGGCGGCGCGCTCGGTGCTGGACAAGTAAGCGGATCGGGCAACGAGTAGTCGATGCCGCCCTGACCAAGCAACAACGGCGCTAGCGACGGATAGTACGGAGAGCTTCCCCGCTCGCGCCTGTTAAGCCCATGTCGCCTTCAGCTCGGTGCGCTCTCGCCGGGCCGGCCGGAAATGTCGTGCAGACTCTCGCCTGGTTGTCTCCATGCTGTCTGGGAGTCGGCGTGCTCCTGCCGCGGTCGGCTGGAAATGCCGCGCAGGCTAACGCCTGCTAGGCCCGTGCTGCTTGGACTTCGCCGTACTGGATCGTGTAGGAAATACGTCTGGTCTCTTGTCTTGCATCAGAGTGGCAACTAGGGTTACCGGCACGGCCGAGCGAGCGCGACCGGTGCGTGCGCCGGCGAATTCCTTTTCCGTGCAGCGTAGATGGAGATTATTCATGGATGCTCAGGAACAGGCGATCGCCAAGCTCCGGGACCGGCGTTTCGGGTTGTTCATTCACTGGGGGCTCTACGCGCTCGCGGCGCGCCATGAGTGGGTGAAAAACCGGGAGCAGCTGACTGACGAGCAGTACCAGCCGTATTTCGATCATTTCGAACCCGACCTGTACGACCCGACCGCATGGGCTCGCGCGGCCAAGGCCGCCGGCATGCGCTACGCGGTGCTGACCACGAAACACCACGAGGGATTCGCCCTGTGGGATTCGGACCTCACTGACTACAAGGCGACCAAGACGCCCTGGGGCAAGGATCTGGTCGGCCCGTTCGTCGAGGCGTTCCGGGCCGAAGGGCTGGGCATCGGTTTTTATCATTCGCTCATCGACTGGCATCACCCGGAATTCCCGGTTGACGCTGTCCACCCGCAGCGTAATGATCTGGAATTCCGTAAAAAGAGCGCGCAGCGCGACGTAGCCAAATACGCCGACTATCTGCATGGTCAGGTCGAGGAACTGCTGACCCGGTACGGGCCGGTTGACGTAATGTGGCTCGATTTCTCGTACCCGGACGGCAAGTTCGCGGACGGTACCGCGGCCGGCAAAGGTAAGAACGACTGGCGTTCGGAACAGCTGCTGGCCCGGATACGTGAATTGCAACCGGGAATTCTCGTCAACGACCGGCTCGATATCCCCGGCGATTTCCTGACTCCGGAGCAATACCAGCCGGCCGGTCCGATGACCCGCGACGGCAAGCCGATGCCGTGGGAAGCCTGCCAAACACTGAACGGCAGCTGGGGTTATGACCGGGACAACCTGGACTGGAAGCCGGTCGACATGCTGATCCGCATGTTGATCGACTCGGTGTCCAAAGACGGCAACCTGCTGCTCAACGTCGGCCCAACCGGCCGCGGTGAATTCGACCCGAGAGCCCTGCGCACGCTCAGCGGAATTGGCGAATGGATGCGGCTGAATTCGCGGTCTATTTACGGTTGTGGCCCGGCGGAATTCACGCCGCCGCCGGACTGCCGGTACACCCAGCGCGGCAATCGCCTGTATCTGCACGTTTTCGCTTGGCCGATGCGACACCTGCACCTGCCCGGATTGGCCGGCCGGTTGCGGTACGCGCAGTTCCTGCACGACGCGTCCGAGGTGAAGGTCACCGTGCACGACTCCGGCCCCGCGCAGAACACCCGGATGGCCGGGCTGCCCGAAGGCACCGCGACGCTGAACCTCCCGATCCAGGCGCCGGACGTCGAGGTGCCGGTGCTTGAGCTGTTCCTGGATTAGCGCCGGCGAGTGCGCTCGCGGGCAACGGGGATAGTCGGCTCGCGGTGCCGGCGAGGGCGCGGGTGTCGGTGAGCGGGGGTGTGCCGGCGAGTGGCGCGGGGCTCGTCGGGCTGAGGTCAGCGGGCGGCGTCGGTACGGGCGCGGGCATGGGCGGTGGCGTGCTGATCCAGCCCGGAGCCGTACCCGAACACCGCTCCGAACGTCAGGTGCGCCGTCTTCGCGCAGGCGACGGCCACGGTGACGTGGTCATCGCCGACGGTGGCGTTGACCTGCACCCGGTCCGCCGGCGAGGTGGCGTCCTGCGCGGCGTACGCATCGACCGCGGACTGCACGCCACTTAGCGGCAACGCGCCGTCCGAGCCGATGCCGTTGCGGTAGAACTCCGAGTCGTCTAACGCCTGCGCTCCCGCGATCGCGGCGCCGTCGCACACCGACTGCAGATCCCGCTGGGCCAGGAACGCGCTACCAGCCACGACGCTGCCGACGATCACCAGGCCGGCCACCACGAACGCCATGATGATCATCGGAATGATCGAGCCGCGATCACCGTGGATCCGGTCAGCGGCGCCCATGCGGGCAGCATAGCGACACGAGACCCGCTGATGCGGCCGAAGAGAACCGACCTGTGGACAACACTCTCAGCGCAGCAATACGAGGTTCTCCCGCGCCAGTGCTTCGAGCACGGCCTGCACCACATCCGAACCGGCGCCACTGCGCGCCTGCAGGTCGTCGACCGTCGTACTCGGACCAGCGATCAGCGCATCCAGCACCGGACCGGCCGCGGCGGCGAACCGGTACCGCTTCCCACCCGTCTCCAGCGCCACCGCCGCGTCATCACGAGTGACTGTCGGCGCCAGCAGTGGGGTGAACTCGATCCGAGTTTGCGGGGTCAGCATGCCGAACTCGACCGGCCACGGCAGGCTGAACCGGTGCCGCTGCGGGAAATGCCCGTCGCGGGAGGCGAAAAACTCAGTCAGATCAGCCGAAGAAGCCAGCGACGCCACCCGCTCGGCCAGCCGTTTCTGATGAGCCTGTTGTTCCGTAGCGCTCCCGAACCGGGGCAGATCCTGCCGGAACGCGTCGTCGGCGTACAGCTGCTCGATCAGCCAATTCACCCAGTCGATGCCGGTGGCGCGGGTGAATCCGAACGTCAAATGCAGGCTCACATCGCCGGTACCACGGACGTTATGCCACCAACCGCGCGGAACGTGCAGGATCTGACCAGGTTTGAGCACGCCCTCCCACATCACGGATTCCGGTGCGGTGTGGCCGTGATCGGTATCGGTCTTCATCGGATGTGGCCGGCCCGGCCCGTGTACGGTCCAGGCCTTGGTGCCGTAAATCTGCACGATGAACGTGTCGTGGTCGTCCCAGTGCGTGTCGAACCCGTGGGTCGCGCCCCATAAGAGATACAGGTTGACCTGTACGCGTTCCCGCACCATCCGCATGAGATCGTCGGCCGCTTCCCGAATGGGCGGATGAATCCGATCGACCGCATCCAGAATCAGGCTGGCGCCACCCCGTAATTCCCGATAAAGCGCCTCGGGCCGGACCAGCGCGACCTCCGTTCCGGCAATAGTCGCGGGCGTCGTGTAGTCGGCCACCGGAACGGCGGAACCCTTGCGGTGTAAGCGAATTCGTGGTGGTTCAAGTGGACGCGTCGACAGGATCTCGCTCAGGTCAGCCCAGCTGAGCAGGTCGGCGACCGCGTCCGCGCCGACCTCGGCCAGGACCACGTCCTCGGCCAGCCGTCGGGCCATAAAGTCATTGCCGGTATGGCGCAGGAAACCATCGCTGAACAGGCGGGTGGACACAGGAGTTCTCCTTCGGTACAGGCGGTGGTGATGCGTTATGGAAGCGGCAAGCCAGCGCGAAAAGGCAAGCCGGTACGAAAAGGCAAGCCGGTACGAAAAGGCCAGGCCAGCGCGAAAAGGCAAGCCGGTACGAAAAAGCAGGCCGTACGAAAAGGCCAGCTCGTACGAAACGGCCGGCTCGTACGAAAGCCAAGCTCATACGAAAACGAAATGGCTATAAGGGATTGCCGGGAGCCCAGCCGCCGGTATCTCCCGGCAATCCCGCGGTCAACGACCGCCTCAGATCAGATCCGAGGTCTTGTCGTTGCCGTCGTTGTCCTTCTTCTCGCTGAGGTTGCGGGCTCGTACGGACTCGAGCTCCTCCACGTCAAGAAGAATGGACTGCTGCTGCTCCGCCATGGTCTTCACCTCCTTTCATCGGCCATCGCAGGAACACGCCGGGACAGACTCCAGGCGTGGGCATGGGGAGATGGGCACGATGTGGCTGAGGGTCCACACCGGGGTTGTTCAGTGAGGCTGAGGTGCAGTCAGTTAGCGAACGGGCGTCCCGTTTAGGCAACAACGGCCGCCGGGCGGCACCAACGACCAGCTCGGGCCGCATACGGAGAGTGCGACTGCGATCACTCTGTGAGGTGCCACGGGCCGATCGTGGCAATAGTGCGGACGCACCGTCAAGTGGTTGACATGTCCCGCCCACTGTGGTTTAAGGACGGTCACGGTGGCGGATTTCGGCACCGGCCCGGCTCCACCTGGCAATCTCGGCAACGATCCGGTTACGCTGTCCGCATATTTGCGAGCCACGCGTGTCCGTGGTCAACGTCGTAGGTGCTGCTATCGGTGACGATGGCAACAGTCATGATCGACGAGCCAGGCGACGGCGCAATAGCGCGCCCCGGCGCGCTACCCTAGTGCGCATCGACTTCCGGGCCGACGTCGTCCCGTGCCCAGCACCATTGACGCCTGACGACGGGAGACCAGCGTGCCAATCTTCTCTGCTGTGCCTGCCGCGAGCGGTCTTTACGACCCGGCCAACGAGCACGATTCCTGTGGCGTCGCCTTCGTGGTCGACGCCAAGGGGCGCCGATCTCACCAGATCGTTGAACACGGCTTGACCGCTTTGCACAACCTGGAACACCGTGGCGCCGCCGGTGCCGAGCCCTCATCGGGCGATGGGGCCGGCATTCTGCTGCAGATTCCAGATGAATTCCTGCGCCAGGTCGTGGAGTTCCCGCTGCCGGCGCCGGCCGCGGACGGCACGTCGAAATATGCGATGGGCATGGCCTTCCTGCCCCGCGACGCCGCCGAACGACAGACCGCCGTGGCGACGATCGAGCGGATCGCCGCCGAAGAAGGCGCAAGCGTGCTGGGTTGGCGCGAGGTGCCGGTCAAGGATTCTGACCTGGGAAAGACCGCGCACGCGGTGATGCCGGCGTTCGTGCAGTTGTTTCTGACCGGACCGGACGACGAGTCCGGGCTCGCGTTGGAACGGCGCGCGTACTGCGTTCGTAAGCGTGCCGAGGCGGCCACCGAGGTGTATTTCCCGTCGCTGTCGTCGCGTACGACTGTCTACAAGGGAATGCTCACCACCGACCAGCTGCCGAAGTTCTTTCCGGATCTGACCGATCCGCGGTTGGAATCGGCGATTGCCCTGGTACACAGCCGTTTCTCAACCAACACGTTTCCGGCGTGGCCATTGGCGCACCCGTACCGATTCATCGCGCACAACGGTGAGATCAACACCATCAAGGGAAATCGCAACTGGATGCGGGCCCGGGAGGCCTTGCTGAAAAGCGATCTGATTCCCGGTGACATCGAGCGGCTGTTTCCGATCTGTACGCCGGAGGCGAGCGACTCGGCCACCTTCGATGAGGTGCTGGAGTTGTTGCACCTGGGTGGACGGTCATTGCCGCACGCGGTGCTGATGATGATCCCGGAGGCGTGGGAGAACCACGACGAGATGGACCCGGCGCGGCGCGCGTTCTACCAGTTCCATTCGACCGTGATGGAGCCGTGGGACGGCCCGGCCAGCGTCACCTTCACCGACGGCACGTTGATCGGCGGCGTGCTGGACCGTAACGGATTGCGGCCGGCGCGATGGTGGCAAACCAGTGACGACCTGGTCGTGTTGGCCAGTGAGGTCGGCGTGTTGGACATTCCGGCCGAGAAGGTCGTGGCCAAGGGCCGGCTGCAGCCGGGCCGGATGTTCCTGGTCGACACCTCGCGCGGGCGCATCGTTCGTGACGACGAAATCAAGGCCGAGCTCGCGGCCGAGCACCCGTACGACGAGTGGTTGCACGCCGGGCTGATCCACCTGAACGACCTGCCCGAGCGCGAGCACACGCCGGTCGCGCACGACTCGACCGTGCGGGCGCAGCAGGAATTCGGCTACAGCGAGGAAGAACTGCGCGTGTTGCTCGCTCCGATGGCGACGGCCGGGGCCGAGCCGATCGGGTCGATGGGTACGGATTCGCCGGTGGCGGTGCTTTCCGAACGCCCGCGCTTGCTTTTCGACTATTTCAGCCAGCTTTTCGCGCAGGTCACCAATCCGCCGTTGGACGCGATCCGCGAAGAGTTGGTCACCTCGCTGTCCGCGACGATCGGTCCGGAGCAGAACCTGCTCGAGCCGACCGCCGCGTCCTGCCGCCAGGTCGTCCTGCCGTACCCGGTGCTGGACAACTACGAGTTGGCCAAGCTCACTCACATCAACGCCGACGGCGACCTGCCCGGTTTCGCCGCGGTGACGGTGCATGGGCTATACGAGGTGGCCGGCGGGGGAGCGGCGTTGCGGGCCGCGATCGAGCGGGTCCGGGCGGAAGTTTCGGCCGCGATCGCTGACGGGGCGCGGATCGTCGTGCTCTCCGACCGCGGCGCCGACGCGCAGCACGCGCCGATCCCGTCGCTGTTGTTGACCTCGGCGGTGCACCACCATCTGGTCCGGGAACGCACCCGGACCCGGGTCGGCCTGGTGGTCGAGGCCGGTGACGCCCGCGAGGTGCACCATGTGGCGCTGCTGCTGGGTTACGGCGCGGCCGCGGTGAATCCGTATCTGGCGTTCGAAACCGTCGAAGACCTGGTCCGTACCGGGGTTGTTGACGGCATCGAACCGGAAAAGGCCGTTCGCAATTACGTCAAGGCGTTGGGTAAGGGCGTGCTGAAGGTGATGTCCAAGATGGGCATCAGCACGGTCGCTTCATACGCCGGCGCGCAGGTCTTCGAGGCCCTGGGCCTGGCCCAGGACATTGTGGACGACTACTTCACCGGTACGTCGTCCAAGCTCGGCGGGGTCGGCCTGGATGTGTTGGCCGATGAGGTGGCGGCCCGGCATGGGCGGGCGCATCCGGATAACCCGACCGAATTCGCGCACCGCCGTTTGTTGGTCGGCGGCGAATACCAATGGCGCCGCGAGGGTCCGATCCACCTGTTCAACCCCGAGACGGTTTTTCTGCTGCAGCACGCCACCCGCAGTCGGCAGGCCGAGGTGTTCCGCCGGTACACGTCCACTGTGGACGATCTGTCGAAGCAGGCGGCGACGCTGCGCGGGCTTTTCGCGTTGCGTGAGGGTGTACGCGATCCGGTGCCGTTGGAGGAAGTCGAGTCGGTCAGCGAGATCGTCAAGCGGTTCTCCACTGGCGCGATGTCATACGGCTCGATTTCCAAGGAAGCGCACGAGACGCTCGCGATCGCGATGAACCGGCTCGGCGGAAAGTCCAACACCGGTGAGGGCGGCGAGGACGCCGACCGCTTTCTGCCCGACGACAACGGCGATCTGCGCCGCAGCGCGATCAAGCAGGTCGCAAGTGGACGGTTCGGAGTGACGAGCGAATATCTCGTCAACGCCGACGACCTGCAGATCAAGATGGCGCAGGGCGCCAAGCCGGGCGAGGGCGGCCAATTGCCCGGGCACAAGGTGTATCCGTGGATCGCCAAGACCCGGCATTCCACGCCTGGTGTCGGTCTGATCAGCCCGCCGCCGCACCACGACATCTATTCGATCGAGGATTTGGCCCAGCTGATCCACGATCTGAAGAATTCCAACCCGGCCGCGCGGGTGCACGTCAAGCTGGTGTCGGAGGTCGGCGTCGGTACGGTCGCCGCTGGTGTGTCCAAGGCGCACGCCGACGTAGTGCTGATTTCCGGTCACGACGGCGGTACCGGTGCGTCCCCGCTGACCTCGTTGAAGCATGCCGGCGCGCCGTGGGAGCTCGGCCTGGCCGAGACCCAGCAGACCCTGCTGGCCAACGGTTTGCGGGACCGGATCGTGGTGCAGTGCGACGGTCAGCTCAAGACCGGTCGCGATGTCGTGGTGGCCGCGTTGCTGGGCGCCGAGGAATTCGGTTTCGCCACCGCACCGCTGGTTGTGTCCGGCTGCGTGATGATGCGGGTGTGTCACCTGGACACCTGTCCAGTGGGCGTGGCGACGCAGAATCCGGCGCTGCGTAAGAAGTTCAGCGGCAAGCCGGAATTCGTGGTGAACTTCTTTGAGTTCCTGGCCGAGGAGGTCCGCGAATACCTGGCCCAGCTGGGATTCCGCAGCCTGGACGAGGCGATCGGGCACCGCGAGTTGCTCGACACCCGTGAGGCGGTCGAACACTGGAAGGCAGCCGGGATGGACCTCGCGCCGCTGTTCGAGTCGCCCGAACTGCCGGCGGATGCGGCGTTGCACAACACGATCGGCCAGGAGCATGGGCTGGAGCGGGCGTTGGACAACACGCTGATCCAGTTGTGTGAAGGCGCGTTGCTTGACGCAACTCCGGTGACGCTGGATCTGCCGGTGCGTAACGTCAACCGCACCGTCGGCACCATGCTCGGTTCGCAGGTGACCCGGCGGTTCGGGGCCGAAGGGCTGCCCGACGACACGATCTCGGTGCGGTTCACCGGCTCGGCCGGCCAATCGTTCGGCGCGTTCGTGCCGCGTGGCATCACGCTACGGTTGTACGGCGACGCGAATGACTACCTGGGTAAGGGCCTTTCCGGTGGACGGCTCGTCGTCCGGCCGGATGAGAACGCGCCGTTCGTGGCCGAGGAACAGGTCATCGCAGGCAACGTCATCGGTTACGGCGCCACATCCGGGCAGATCTTCGTCCGAGGTGTGGTCGGCGAACGGTTCTGCGTCCGTAATTCCGGCGCGACCGCGGTCGTGGAGGGTGTGGGCGACCACGCCTGCGAGTACATGACCGGTGGCCGCGCGGTGATTCTCGGACCGACCGGCCGGAATGTGGCGGCCGGTATGTCCGGCGGTATCGCGTACGTTCTCGATCTGGATTCGGCGCGGGTCAACCACGAGATGGTCGACGTGCAGCCGCTGACCGTCGAGGATCGCGAATGGCTGCACGACATCATCGAAAAGCACACCGAGGAAACCAATTCGGCTGTGGGCGCGGCATTGCTGGCCGACTGGTCGAACCGGGTCGAGGACTTCTCCAGGATCATGCCGCGGGATTACCAGCGAGTGCTGGAGGCGACCAGGCAGGCCGCGACGACCGGCCGTTCGGTGGATGAGGCTGTTATGGAGGCGGCTCGTGGCTGACCCGACGGGTTTTGTGAAGTACGGGCGGGAATTGCCGACCCGTCGTCCGGTTGAGCTGCGGTTGTTGGACTGGCACGAGGTCTACGAGGAATTCCCGCCAGAGAAATTGCGCAACCAGGCGACCCGGTGCATGGACTGCGGTATTCCGTTCTGCCATCACGGTTGTCCATTGGGCAATTTGATTCCGGAGTGGAATGACCTGGTCCGCCGGGGCGAATGGGCCGAGGCGGCCGAACGGCTGCACGCCACCAACAATTTCCCGGAATTCACCGGCCGGCTCTGCCCGGCGCCGTGCGAGTCCTCGTGCGTGCTCGGCATCAATTCCGACCCGGTGACGATCAAGCAGGTTGAGGTCGAAATCATCAACCATGCTTGGGATTCGGGAATTGTTGCGCCGGTGCCGCCGGCCCGTCGTACCGGCAAAAAGGTCGCGGTGGTCGGCTCCGGTCCGGCCGGTCTGGCCGCCGCGCAGCAGCTGACCCGGGCCGGGCACGAGGTCACCGTGTACGAGCGGGCCGACCGGATCGGCGGTTTGCTGCGGTACGGAATTCCGGAATTCAAGATGGAGAAAAGCCATCTGGACCGGCGGTTGGCGCAGATGGAGGCCGAGGGAACATCGTTCGTGACCTCGTGCAATGTCGGGGTGGATATCACCGCCGACGATTTGCGGCAGAACAACGACGCGATCGTGCTGGCCGGTGGCTCGACCATTCCGCGTAATCTGCCGGCGCCGGGCCGGGAGCTTTCCGGCGTGCATTTCGCGATGGACTACCTGCCCGGCGCGAATCATGTGCAGCAGGGCGACCTGGCCGAACCGCCGATATCCGCGGCGGGCAAGCGGGTTGTGATCATCGGTGGTGGCGACACCGGGGCCGACTGCCTCGGCACCGCGCACCGGCAGGGTGCGGTCAGTGTGCACCAGCTGGAGATCATGCCGCAGCCGCCGGCGTCCCGGACTGAAACGATGCCGTGGCCGACGTACCCGATGATCTTCCGGATCAGCAGCGCCCACGAAGAGGGCGGCGAGCGGGTCTACGCGGTTAATACCGAGCGGTTCATCGGCGACGATGAGGGCCGGCTCACCGGCATCGCGCTGCACGAGGTCAAGATGGTTGGCGGCCGTTTCGAAAAGGTCGAGGGCACCGAATGGGAGTTGCCCTGCGAGCTGGTCCTGCTGGCGATGGGCTTCACCGGTCCGCAGCAGGAAGGCCTGCTGACCGACCTTGGGGTGGAGTTCGACGCTCGCGGAAACGTCGTTCGCGACGCCGATTTCGCGACCAACGTGCCTGGTGTGTTCGTGGCCGGGGACATGGGTCGGGGTCAGTCGCTGATCGTGTGGGCGATCGCCGAGGGCCGGTCAGCCGCCGCCGGCGCGGACGCTTTCCTGGAGGGTGAATCGGCGCTGCCGGCGCCGATCGCGCCGACGACGCTGGCGCTGCGGGGATAGTCCGTACGGCTAAGGCCAGAAGCCTGACAACGGCGTCATTGGCAGCGAACGTGACCTGACCTCAGGTCACGTTCGCTGCTTTTTGCGCTCACGCCGCGCAACCGCCCGCATCGGGGCGGTGTTCTTATGCCCGTGTGGTTTCGTGTTCGCCGAGAATCGCGGTCAACAGACCCGGGAAGCATTCCTGTAGGTCGTCCCGCCGAAGCGATACGTAGCGCCGGGTCCCGACGACCCGGGTATGGGTCAAGCCGGCCTCGCGCAAAACCCTGGTGTGGTGCGACATCGTCGACTTGCCGCAGTCCAGGCCGGCGAGCTGGTGAATTTCCCCGCACGCCGCTTCGCCGGCGACCGACAATGCCCGCACGATGGCGAGCCGGCCCTGATCGGCCAGCGCCGACAGCACGGTCGTCAATTCCAACTCGACCGGCTCCGGAGGCTCCTCGATTCGCGCTGCCATAACTGACAGCTTAGAACTCGGTTGCCGGAAGTTCGACAATGGCCGTAATGTTCGTCAAGTATCGAACTATTACACCGTCCAACAGGAGACCTCGTGTCCCTCACGTCCGCGCCGCCGGCTCCCGGATCGGCCTCCGTCCAAGATCCCCGTCGTTGGCGGGCATTGCCGATCGTGCTGAGCGCGACCTTCATGGCGCTGTTCGACTTCTTCGTGGTGAACGTGGCCGCGCCCTCGATCCAGGGCGACCTGCATGCCTCCGGCGCCGGCGTCGAACTCGTCGTCGGCGGGTACGCGTTCGCGTACGCCTCCGGCATGGTGACCGGCGGCCGGCTCGGTGATCTGTACGGGCATCGACGGCTGTTTCTCGTTGGCATGGCGGCGTTCGCGGTGGCCTCGTTGCTGTGCGGCCTGGCGCAGAACCCGACCGAACTCGTACTGGCCCGGCTGGTGCAGGGACTGGCCGCCGCGGCGATGGTGCCGCAGGTGCTGGCCCTGATCACGGCGATGTTCTCCGGGCCGGAACGGACCAAGGCGCTGGCCTGGTTCGGGGTCACCGCCGGCGTGGGCTCGGTCGCCGGTCAGGTGTTGGGCGGGATCCTGCTCGATGCCAACGTGTTGGGCCTGCAATGGCGGTCGATCTTCCTGATCAACGTGCCAGTTGGCGCGGTCGCGATCGTTGCCGCGATGCGCGAATTGCCGGCGGCGCGGACGAATTCCGGTAGCCGGCTCGACCCGGTCGGCGCGATCGGCATCTCGGCCGCGCTGGGCCTGCTGTTGGTCCCGCTGGTGTTGGGCCGCAGCGAGGGTTGGCCGGCCTGGAACTGGGTGTCGATCGGCGCCAGCGTGCCGACCCTGCTGGCGACGTTGGCCTGGGAACACCGGCTGGCGACGAGCGGCCGCGAGCCGACCCTGCATCTGGCGCTGTTCCGGGACCGCGCGTTCAACGCCGGCCTGCTCGGAAACGCCGCGTTCATGGCGTTCTT
>JBEDUI010000241.1:0-5789 GCA_040414495.1 Mycobacteriales bacterium | reverse complement strand
GGCCATTCATCGAACGGGCCCGGGCGCTCGGCGCCGGCAACCTGCAGGTGATGCTGCGACACGTATTGCCGAACGTGACGCCGTTGATTCTCGTGTCGAGCACGCTGACCGTCGCCGGCGCGATTCTCTCCGAAACCACGTTGACCTTCCTCGGCCTGGGCGATCCGACCGACGTGTCCTGGGGCTCGATGTTGAACCAGGCGTTCAGCCAGGGCGCGGTCACCGCCGGCGCGTGGTGGTATTTGTTGCCACCGGGCGTCGCGATCGTGATCGTGGTGCTCGGGTTCACGCTGACCGGCCGGGCCGTCGAGCACATCCTGAACCCGAGAATGGCGGCCGGGCGATGACACTGTTGGAGGTACGCGACCTCAACGTCACCTATCGCAGCGGTAATGACCGGGTGCACGCGGTACGCGGGGTCGAATTGACCCTGGAAGCGGGCCAAACCCTCGGTATGGCCGGCGAATCAGGCTCGGGCAAATCAACGGTCGCGCTCAGCCTGCTGCGATTGTTACCGAATACGGCCACGATCACCGGCCAGATCCGGTTCCACGACGAGGATCTGCAGCAGGCCAACTGGAGCCGGATCCGGGCCGTGCGCTGGGCCGGCGCCTCGGTCGTATTCCAGGGCGCGATGAGCGCGCTGAATCCCGTACAGACCATCGGCGAACAAATCCGCGAGCCGATTCTGCTGCACGAAAAGGTGAGCGAACGCGAAGCCCGGACCCGTACCGCCGAATTGCTCGACAGCGTCGGTGTTCCAGCCGGACGGCACGCGAGCTATCCGCACGAACTGTCTGGTGGGCAACGGCAACGGGTCATGATCGCGATGGCGTTGGCCTGCCGGCCTGACCTCATCATCGCCGACGAGCCGACCACCGCCCTCGACGTGATTGTGCAGGGTCAGATCCTGGAATTGCTCTCGGACATGGTGCGGGAACGGCAGATCGGCATGATCATGATCAGCCATGACCTGTCCGTACTCGCCGCCACCTGTGAACGTTTGGCCGTCATGTACGCCGGCCGGATTGTCGAGATAGGACCGTCGCGGGAATTGATCGACGGGCCGCAACATCCTTATACGAAGGCATTGTCCGGCGCGTTCCCGAAAATCGGCGACCCGGCCTCGCGGCTCGCACCGGCCGGGCTGCCCGGCGATCCGCCCGATCTGCGGGAGGAATTGCCCGGCTGCCCGTTCGAACCGCGGTGCGCCGAGGCCATGCCCGAATGTACGAGTGCCGATATCGCGTTGTGGCCGGCCGGTGAACGCCGTGAATCGGCCTGCCTGAAGGTGCTCGCGTCAAAGTCGGGGGAGACGTCATGACCGATCCGGTATTGGAGGTACGCGACCTCGCGGTCACCTTCCCGGCCCGCCGCCGGCAACGCGCGGCCCGCGCTGTCGATGGGGTCAACCTGACCGTAGGCGCGGGCGAAATCGTTGCGCTGATCGGCGAATCCGGCTGCGGGAAAAGCACGCTGGCCCGGACTCTGGTCGGTCTGATCAAGCCGACATCGGGCGAGGTGCGGTATTCGGGTAAAGCGCTGCACTACACCAACGCGGCGATGAAGGAATACCGCCGGCACGTACAACTCGTACTGCAGGATCCGGCCGCGGCACTGAATCCGCGGCAGAACGTATTCGACGCCGTAGCCGAAGGCCCACGGCTACACGGCATCCGCAACGGCTTGAACGATCGCGTCTATTCGGCGATGACCCGGGCTGGGTTGCGGCCGCCGGAGCATTTCGTCGCCCGTTATCCGCACGAGCTCTCCGGTGGCCAACAGCAGCGGGTCGTGATCGCCGGCGCGTTGGCCCTGGACCCGTCGGTGCTCGTGGCCGACGAGCCGGTGTCCTCATTGGACGCCTCGGTCCGCGGGGAAATTCTGAAGCTGATTCTGGATTTACGGAATGAGCTGTCATTGTCGGCGCTGGTGGTCAGCCACGACCTCGGATTGGCCTGGAATATCGCCGATCGGGTCGCGGTGATGTACCTGGGCCGTATCGTCGAGGTCGGCACCGTGGAAGAGGTGCTGCTACGGCCACGGCATCCGTACACCCAGGCGTTGATCGCGGTATTGCCCGACAGCGGGTCGAAGTCGACTCTGTTGGCTGGTGAACCGCCCGACCCGACGGCGATTCCGTCCGGCTGCCGGTTCCATCCGCGCTGTGCGTTGCGGGCCAGTGCCGGCGAGCGGGCCACGGTCTGCACGACCCAGTCGGTCGAGGTGTTGCCGGCGGCGGCCGACCGGAGCCTGGTCGCCTGCCATCTCGCCGATATCAGTACCCCGGCGACGTGAGGTCATTGCGGCGGCCACCGGCGCTGCGGCCGGGAGACCGGGTCGCGGTAATGTCGGCGAGCAGTCCGGCCGACCAGGCGTCGCTCGATATAGGCCTGGACGTGCTGCGGTTCGCCGGCCTGGAGCCGGTTGTTTACGGCACCGCGCGGGATTCGGGGTCGATGCGGCGTTATCTCGCTGGCGACGATACCCAGCGCGCCGCCGATTTGCGGGCCGCCTTGGGTGACCCGGACATTGCCGGAATCATCTTCGCCACCGGAGGTTCCGGGGCGCAGCGCACACTATCCGCAATGGACTGGTCCGGAATTCCTGTTGATTCGCCGAAGGTGCTGGCTGGGTATTCCGACGTGACCGCGATCCAGGAGGCGGTCGCGGTCAGGCTGGGCTGGGCCTCGTTGCACAGCGCGCTGCTGATCTCGCAGGACCGGTACTCCATGGCCTCGATGATCCAGGCGTTGATGCACCCCGAGCGAACGACCGAATTCGCCTACGCTGAGGCGAAAACCGTCAACAGCGGCCGGGCCACCGGGGTCACGGTCGGCGGAAACCTGAGCCTGCTGACCTCGTCGCTGGCGACCGACACATCGCGCCCGGCCGCCGGCGGGATCCTACTCATCGAAGAGATCGAGGAGGAGGATTACCGGATCGACCGGATGCTGACGCAGCTGCGTCGAGCCGGGTATCTCGACGGCGTCGCCGGAATCATCTGCGGCACATTCACCGAATGCGGCGAGACCGAAGAAATCGAGGCGATCCTGACCGAGCGGCTCGCGGATCTCGGCGTACCGATGATCGTGTGGGCCAACGTCGGGCACGGCGGGCATTTCCAAGCGTTCCCGCTCGGCATCGCGGCCGAACTCGACGCGGACTCCCGTACGCTGAAACTGCTCGACCCACCGCTCGTACCAGCTACCCGGTGACCTCGGTCTTCCGGCGGCGCAGCACGATGATGAACGCGGCCGCAATCGCCAGCACCACAACGATTCCAACGATGATGCCGATCAACACGCCGTGCCCGCCGCCATTATCAGAGCTGCTGCTCGCGGTCGGAGTGTCGTTGATTTTGCGTTGCTGCGGTGAGTTGATCGGGGTGGCCGAATAGATGCCCCAGAAACCGTCCTGGTCGAGAATCTGTCCGTCCGGCTCGGGTTGTTTTTGGAAACCGCCGAACAAATCGTTGCGGTACGCCTCCAACGTATCCGGATAGAACAGCACGTCGGCCGGCACGTCGTCATACATGATCTGCTGCATGCGCCGTACGGTGGCCGCGCGCGTGGTCGGATTGAATTCCGCGAGTTGCTGCGCGTACGCGCGGTCGTAATCGTGATTGCACCAGTACTGGTCGGTGCTGACCGAGCCGTCCGGCGGCGTGCTCGGGCGGGCTGCGCAGGTCTGGATGGCCAGCGCGTGATCCGGATCGGGGTCGACGACCGTATTGCGCATGGCCAGGTCGAAATCGCCCCTCGCCGTATCCTGGTCGAGGTCGGCGTCAGATTCCAACTGCACCTTCAACCCGATGCCGAGCCGGCCGAACCACGCCGCGACTTGCCGGCCGATGATGTTCTCGCCCGGAGTGCTGAGATGGCCGGTGAACCGCAATACCAAAGGTTTCCCGTCCTTGCCGTACCGCTTTCCATTCGGCCTGGTGCGATAGCCGGCCGCGTCCAGCAGCCGGCCCGCCTTTTTCACGTCGAATGCACGCGGCGCCGGTGGCGTCCAGTGATAGGCCGTATAACGAGCCGGAATGTAGCCCTGCCCGACATGCGCGGCGCCGCCCTCGGCTGAGGTGACCAACTGGTTTTTATTGATCGCATACGTAAGAGCCTGCCGTACCCGTCGATCCTTGAGCGCCGGATTTCCATTCCCGATCGGTACGCCGGTGCTGGTTTGCGCGCCGGAATTGAACGACAATTCGGTGACCCGATTACCGGGCGCACGATTCACGGTCACATTGTTCTGCGCATCGAGCGAACCGGCCTGATCAGCGGAAAGCCCGCTCGCCATGTCGACCTCGCCCCGGCGTAATGCCGCCACCGCCGCATCAGAATCGCGGTATGTGGCGAAAATGAGCTGCTTGGTCTTGGGGGCGCCGCGCCAATAGTCCTTATTGGCCTGGAGTTTGACGAACTGCCCGCGCACGTGATCGGTCAACATGAACGGACCGTCCACTACCGGAGTCTCGTCGTTGCTGTATTTGGTGACGTCCTTCACGGTTTTCCAGATGTGCGCTGGCACGATCGGGATATCCAACGCCAGCATTGTCGCCTGCGGCGCCTTCGTCGTGATGATCAGCGTGTGGTCGTCGGACGCGGTGACCGAACGGAAATTGGTGACGAAATTGCCGCTCGCTTTTCCCCAGGTCTCGGGGTTGTGCATGACCTTGTTGTAGGTGAACGCCACGTCGTGTGCGGTGACCGGTTGTCCATCGGACCATTTCTCGCCGGTCCGGATGTGGTAGGTCCAGGTGAGCCGGTCCGGCGAATACGACCAATGGTCGGCCAGGCCGCCGATCGGATGCTCATCCTTGGCGTCGTATGCGGTGAGGTAGTCGTACATCAGCCGCTCGATCTGCTTGGCTCCGGCCGATTGCGCCTGGAACGGGTTGAGCGAGTCGATGTCCTCGGTCAGCGCGATGGTGAGGGTCGACTCCCCGGCCGCCCCGGCCGGCCGCGGCGCCACGAGCATCGGCGCACAGACGATTCCGACCACAGTCGCCAGCAGGCACACCACGCTTCCCGCGGGGTGCAGCCTTCGGGTCGTCATGCTCGAACCTCACTCCTGTCACCGACGGGCCGGGTTTCCCGGATTGTGCGCTGAGGGAACAATCAACCGCTACGGCACACACAGTGTCAACGAGCGACAGGTTGCGGACCGGTATCGGAGTCGCCACAGCGACCCTAGCGATGGGAGCGGCGCGTGCGGATCCTCATCTCAGCGGACATGGAGGGCGCGACCGGGGTGACCTGGCCGGCGGACGTACTTCCCGGGACCCCGCAGTGGGAACGATTTCGGCCCACGTTCACCAGCGACGTGAACGCGGCAGTGCTCGGCTTCCTCGATGGCGGCGCCGACGAGGTGCTGATCAACGAGGCGCACATGAGCATGCGCAACCTGCTCCTCGAGCAACTCGACGAACGGGCCGACATGCTCACCGGCCGGCACAAGGAACTGTCGATGATGGAGGGCATCGACTACGGCGTCGACGCGGTGGCGTTCATCGGCTACCACGCCGGGGCCGGACAGACCGGGGTGCTGGCCCACACGTACCTGACCAACACAATCACCGGCGTCTGGCTGGACGGTGAGCCGGCCAGTGAGGGTTGGTTGAACGCCGCGCTGGCGGGCGAATTCGGCGTACCGGTGATCCTGGTGACCGGCGACGACAAGTGCTGCGAGGACGCGGCCCGATATGCCCCGGCCGCGCAGCGGGTCGCGGTGAAGCGGTGCGTGTCGCGGTATGCCGCGATCTGCCATCCGCCGCGCCGGACCGC
>JBEDUI010000240.1:0-4426 GCA_040414495.1 Mycobacteriales bacterium | reverse complement strand
TCGAGCCGGTCCGGTCCGTGATGCGGGAGGCCGGCGCGTTGCTGCCGGTGATCGCGAAGCTGGAGAAACCGGCCGCGGTGGCGCGGTTGGAGGAGGTCGTCGACGCGTTCGACGGCCTGATGGTGGCCCGCGGCGACCTCGGCGTGGAGATGCCGTTGGAGTCGGTGCCGTTGGTGCAGAAACGGGCCGTGCAGTTGGCCCGGGAAAAGGCCAAGCCGGTGATCGTCGCCACCCAGATGCTGGAGTCGATGATCACCAACCCGCGCCCGACCCGGGCCGAGGCTTCGGACGTGGCCAACGCCGTACTCGACGGGGCAGACGCGGTGATGCTGTCCGGCGAGACGAGCGTGGGCCGGCATCCGATCGCGGCGGTCAGCACGATGGCCCGAATCCTCGATCGGGTCGAGTCGACCGTCGCCGATACGGTCCAGGAGCGATTCGCGGCCCCGCCGCTACGGCATCGGCCGCGGACCAAGGGCGGATCGATCGCCGCCGCCGCGATCGATGTCGGCGAGCAGCTACAGGCCAAAGCGCTGATCGGTTTCACCCAGACCGGTGACACGGTTAGGCGCATGGCCCGACACCGCTCCGCGCTGCCGTTGCTGGCGTTCACCCCGGAACCGGCGGTACGCAGCCAGCTGGCGTTGAGCTGGGGAGTGGAGACGTTCCTGACCGCGTCGGTGAGCCACACCGACGAGATGGTGGCGCAGGTGCAGGAGATCCTGTTGTCGCTGGAGCGGTTCAGCGTCGGCGACATCGTGGTGATCGTCGCCGGTAGCCCGCCCGGGATACCCGGCGGCACGAACGCCCTGCGGGTGTGGCGGTTGGGCGACGAACTGCCGCATGTCTGAGAACGGTCAGGCCGCTCTCGACCAGCTCGTCGACCTGCTCGATCTGGAGCAACTCGAGGTCGACATCTTCCGTGGTGTCTCGCCGCAGGTGTCGATGCAGCGGGTCTTCGGTGGCCAGGTTGCCGGGCAGGCGCTGGTAGCGGCGGGCCGGACCGTGCCCGCGGAACGAGCGGTGCATTCGCTGCACGCGTACTTCCTGCGGCCCGGCGACCCGAAGATCCCGATCATCTACACGGTCGACCGGATCCGGGACGGACGCTCGTTCACCTCCCGCCGGGTCATCGCGATCCAGCACGGCAAGGCGATCTTCAGCCTCTCGGCCTCGTTCCATGTGGCCGAGGAAGGGCTGCAGCACCAGGCGAAGATGCCCGATGCGCCGCGGCCGGAGTCGCTGCCGACGTTGAGCGAGCGGTTCGCCCCGTACGCTGAGGTGTTGGCTGAACGGGCTCGGTTGCCGCAGCCGATCGACCTGCGGTACGTACTGGATCCGGCCTGGGCGCAGCGGGCGAAGGGGCCGCGCCCGGGTCCGAATCTGGTGTGGTTACGGGCCGCGGGCCGGTTGCCGGCCGATCCGCTACTGCACGTGTGCGCGTTGACCTTCGCCAGCGACCTGACGTTGCTGGAGTCGGTGGCGGTCCGGCACGGCATGGCTTTCGGTACCGATTTGCAGGCGGCGAGCCTGGATCACGCGATGTGGTTCCACCAGCCGTTCCGGGCCGACGAGTGGTTGTTGTACGAATCGGAGAGCCCGGCCGCGAGTGGCGGCCGGGGCTTGGCCACTGGACGGATCTGGACCGAGGAGGGCCGGCTGGTCGCGTCGGTCGTACAGGAGGGGCTGCTCCGCCCGCTTCGGCAGGACTGATTCGCTCTACCGGCGGAAATCTCTTTACGGCTTTACAGCGGCACTATTGTCGCGCCATGGATTACACGGATTTGCCGCTCACCGATTTCCGGAGTGGCACCGACGCGGAAATACTGTGTTTCGCGCTCGAGCGGGTGCATAAACAGTTCGCCTGGAAGACCGGCGGGCTGAACGCCGACCAGTTACGCCGGCAGCATCCGCCGTCGAGCATGACGATCGCCGGTCTGATCAAGCACATGGCGTTTGTCGAGGACGGATTCACCGCGATGGCGCACGATCGGCCGCTCGGGCCGCCGTGGAACATCCGCGACTGGGTCGCGAATGATCAGTGGGGCTGGAACTCGGCCGTGACCGACGACCCGGCGCAGCTGTACGCGCTGTGGTACGCCGCCGTGGATCGGTCGCGTACCGCCTGGGCGGAAATGATCAACGACGACGGCGGGCTCGATATTACTGTCGCGTGGGGTGGCAACAATGACGAGCAGGTGAGTCGTCGCCGCATTCTCGTTGACCTGCTGGAGGAAAACCTGAAACACACCGGCCATGCCGACGTACTGCGCGAAGCAATCGACGGCCTCACCGGCAACGACCCGCCAATGGTCGGTCAACCTACGTAAGAGCCGATCGACATGACGCTGCCGCGGTCCGTTGACCCGGCGCTGTGGCGAGCCCGGGCCAACGGACCATCGCTTATGGGACGAGTAGGACCCGGCCCGAGCGGTCACGATCCTCCAGGAGCGCGTGCGCTTTCGGTGCGTCGGCCAACGGCAGGGTCGCCGCGACCGCTGTACGTAGCCGCCCGGACGAGGCCAGGTCCGCCACCTCGGCCATTTCCGCCCGCGCCTGCTCGGGCCGGGCGCTCCGCCAGGCCATCAACGCGAAGCTGGCGACGGAATGCAGCCCGAACAAACCCCGCCCGGAAACCTCGGGCAGCGATCCGCTGGATGCGCCGTAAATAACCAGGCGGCCCAATGGAGCCAGCAATTCCAGGTTCTGTGACGTCACCGTTCCACCGATGCTGTCGATGATCACATCGACGCCGTTCGGCGCAACCTCCCGTACCTTGTCGCGCCACTCCGGATCTTTGTAATCGATCCCGAAATCGGCGCCGTACTGCCGGGCGAATTCCGCCTTCGCGGTGGAACTGACCGTCGCGATCACCGTGCCAGCGCCTTCAAGCTTGGCCAACTGGGTGACCAGATGGCCGATCCCGCCGGCCGCCGCGTGCACCAGCACGGTCTCGCCCGCCGCCAATTGACCGGTGCGCAGCACCCGAAGCGCCACCGGGGCCGGCATGGCCAGGTTGCTGGCCGACCCCAGGTCCAGCCCGGCCGGAACCGGAGCGAGCCAGTCGGCCCCGGTCACGACCTGGTCGGCGTAGGCGTCGGATTCGACCAGCGCTACGACCCGATCGCCGACCAGGCCCTCGTCGACGCCCGGACCTACCGCATCGATCGTTCCCACCACGTCGCCGAACGGGCTACCCGGCAACGGCCGTTGGCCCAGCGGGCTCGTCCCGCGGCGCATGACCGCGTCGATGTAGCCGAGCCCGATCGCCTCGGTGGCGAGCCGGACCTGGCCCGGCGCCGGCGTTGGCGGCTCGACCTCCTCCACCCGCAATACGTCCGGCTCGCCGTACTCGTAATAACGAACTCGTCGCATGACCGCTCTTTCGTCAGATTGTTGGGTAGGCCAACGTTGGTGCGACCAACGATAGCGGAAGACTGCGGGTACGACCAACGAAGTACGCTGGTCCGGTGATCAGTCACGATTCGTGCGAGCAGGACCAGAGCGGGGCGCCCCG
This sequence comes from Mycobacteriales bacterium, assembly GCA_040414495.1. Taxonomy (GTDB): domain Bacteria; phylum Actinomycetota; class Actinomycetes; order Mycobacteriales; family QHCD01; genus DATAVB01. The sequence continues at coordinate 909 of JBEDUI010000240.1, read as the reverse complement.
GCGATTGTGGGGAATGACGTTCTGGCTGTTGGGGCGCGCCGCCCGTAATGCGCAGCAGCTGACCCAGGAACAGTTGACCAGCGCCGGTATGCGCCGCGGTTTCTACGGTGTGCTCGCCACGATCGCCGAGTTCGGGCCGGCCGCGCAGGCGGAGATCGGCCGCCGGCTCGGCATCGACCGCAGTGACATGGTCGCGATCCTCAACGATCTGGAATCCGAGGGCTTCATCACCCGCGAGCAGGATTCGACCGACCGGCGGCGGAATCGGGTCGCACTGACCCGGGCCGGGCGGGGCGCGTTGAGCCGGTTCGATCGGGCGATCGCCGAGGCCGAGGACAAACTGCTGACCGCGTTCACGCTCGACGAGCGAGCGCAGTTGGTCGGCCTGTTGGAACGCCTCGTCCAGCCGCCTCAGTAATTGGCCGCTGCTTCCTTTATGAGCTGCCAGGCATTCTCGACGTGTCGCTGCTCGGTGTACGTGCCGCCGATCGCCAGCCGCAGGCTGATTTTGCCGTCGATTTTGGTATGGGTCAGGTAGATCTTGCCGCTGGCGTTGAGGCTCCGCATGACGGCCAGGTTCGCTTCATCGCCGGCCCGCAGCCGGAAACACACCAACGACAGCGGATGCGGCGCGGTGATCTCGAACCGCTCATCGGCCCGGACCCAGTCGCCGAATTCCTGCGCCCACTCGACCTGTTCCCGAATATGCCGTTGCAGAACGGAAATTCCGTACGAACGCATGACCGACCACAGCTTGAGCGCCCGGAATCGCCGGCCCAGCTGGATATGCCAGTCGCGATAGTCGACCACCGCTCCGGATTCGGACGCGGAATTGCGCAGGTATTCCGGCAGAATCGACATCGCATTGATCAGATGCTCGCGGTCGGCGACCCAGAATGCGCTGCAATC